>NZ_CALJNI010000003.1:0-55695 GCF_937982035.1 uncultured Azonexus sp. | reverse complement strand
TCACGCCGGGGGTCGCGGGTTCGAGCCCCGTCCACTCCGCCAATTTACAAATCCGGTTGATCCGGTTTGTTTTCTGCCAGTCGCGACGGCGACGGCATGAAGCAAAGATTCGGCTGTCTCTCTGAACTGGGGGTATAGCTCAGCTGGGAGAGCGCTTGCATGGCATGCAAGAGGTCAGCGGTTCGATCCCGCTTACCTCCACCAGGCACCGAATCGACAAGTTTGCGTAGTCCGGGTCCCCATCGTCTAGAGGCCTAGGACACTACCCTTTCACGGTAGGTACCGGGGTTCGAATCCCCGTGGGGACGCCAAGCTTTAGCGCGGAGTGGTAGTTCAGTTGGTTAGAATACCGGCCTGTCACGCCGGGGGTCGCGGGTTCGAGCCCCGTCCACTCCGCCAACATACATTAACGCCTTGTAGCATCGTGGGTTCCACGACACTACAAGGCGTTTTGTTTTGAATGACCCCAGCCCCCCCCTCAGCGGATGAAGGGCAAAGCAAGATCGCCTGTACTGCTGGCGCCTGCGCTGGCGGCAAGGCAGGCCTGCCTGAACAGACGACCCGCCGCCCCCGTATTGCGGCGCCGGTGGCTGGCAAAATAAAAATGCCGGCGCAGGTCAAATTGTGGCGTCGGCAGTTCGATCAGGCTGCCTCGCCGGAATGCCTCGCGCAGGGACAAGCGCGACAGGCAACCCAGCCCGAGACCCGACTCGACGGCGCGCTTGATCGCCTCGGTATGCTCCAGTTCCAGGCCCAAGCGGAACTTGCTCATCCGGCTGCCAATACAGCGGTCGAACTGGCTACGCGTTCCCGATCCCGGTTCGCGCAATATCCAGGCGTGCGCCGACAAGGCGGCATTGTCGACCTTGGCGCTACCAGCGAGCACGTGTCCGGGCGCGCAGAAAACCACCAATTCGTCGGCCAGCCAGGGTTCGACCACCAGATCAGGATGAACCACGTCGCCTTCGATCAAGCCGAGATCGCATTCGAAACGCAGCAGGCGCTCAACCACGGTTTCGGAATTGGCGACCTGCAGTTGCACCGGTGATTGCGGATACTGTTTCATGTAGTCGACCACAATCAGCGTTGCCAGGTAGTTGCCGATCGTCAGCGTTGCGCCAACATTCAGCGGCCCCGGCCGCCCGCCAGACAGGTAATCCTCAAGCTCCCGTGCCTGCCCGATCAAGCTCTCGGCCAGCGGCAACAGCCCGCGCCCGGCACTGTTCAGGTGCAGGCTCTTGCCAATCCGGTCGAACAACGGACAGTCGTACAAACCCTCCAGTTCGACCAATGCGCTGCTCGCCGCCGATTGCGACATGGCAAGACGCCCGGCTGCCTGCGAAACATTCTCGCTGCGAGCCACCGCGGCAAAGATTTCCAGTTGACGCAGTGTCAGTCTCATATCGACTCAGTAGATAAGCAATAGCCAAATTATCCGCTTTTGCGTTTATTGCACAACACCTATGCTGAAACCATTGCCTCCCACCGGACCTCACCATGAGCAACTTCAATCACGAAACGGTCATTTCCGTTCACCACTGGAACGACAGCCTATTCAGCTTCCGCACCACGCGTGATCCCGGCCTGCGTTTCACCAACGGACAATTCGTGACCATCGGTCTGGAAGTCAACGGCCGGCCGGTGATGCGTGCCTACAGTGTCGCCAGCGCCAATTACGAAGAACATCTGGAGTTTTTCAGCATCAAGGTACCGGACGGTCGGCTCACCTCACGCCTGCAACACCTGCAACCGGGTGACAAGCTCCTAGTCAGCCGCAAGCCAACCGGCACGCTTGTCCTGCGCGACCTGAAGCCGGGAAAGCGGCTGTTCCTGTTCGCCACCGGCACCGGCCTGGCACCCTTCATGAGCCTGATCCACGATCCGGAAACCTATGAGCGTTTTGACAAGGTGATCCTGATCCACGGCGTCCGCCGGACCAACGAACTGGCCTATCACGACTACATCGAAGAAGATCTCAGGAATCACGAATACCTGGGTGATGAAATCCGCGAAAAACTGATTTACTACCCGACCGTCACCCGCGAGCCGTTCCGCAACGAAGGCCGGCAAACCGAGTTGATCCTTTCCGGCAAGCTGTTCGCAGACATCGGCGAAGCCCCGCTCGACCCAGCCACGGACCGCGGCATGATCTGTGGCAGCCCGGCCATGCTTAAGGAAGTTTCCGCCATGCTCGACGGCTTCGGCTTCAAAATCTCACCGCACATCGGTGAGATGGGTGACTATGTCATCGAACGGGCCTTCGTCGAACAATAGGCAGAAAGAATCGCGCCGTCATCCGCTATTGAGTGCACAACGATTCCCCTCAACTTTCCTGAGAATCACGCGTTAACTCACACAGGGTAATCGTTTCAGACCCTCATCCAAGGAGAGTCACCATGCGTCACTTCACTCCGGACAATATCGACGTCCTTGCCGTATCGGCGATCAGCGCTGCGGCTTACCTTGATGCGTGTGACCAGGGAGACCAGACAACCCAGCTCGACCCACGTTGTTACCAGGCCTGCGGCAAAGTGCTCAGGGAAATATTCTCGATGATCGATCCAGCCATTCACTTTCCGGTCCTGATCGAACAATCTGCTGCCGCCCGCGAAGTTGCCGAATCGCTGCGCATCGGCAAGCTCATCAGCATCAGCCGCCTCGGTTACTACCCTGAACTGAGCATATTGCTGAATCGTGCATCGGTCTGAATCCACGACGCTCAGCGCGTTAGCGGAATTATCGTCAAACGCCCCCTGACCCACTTGCGTGTCTCTTCTGCAAAAGCAAGCAGCAGCGCGAAAGGCAAGGCATAGATCCAGACCTCCAGACCGAGGGGCACGGTGCCGAATGCGAAATTGCCCCACGGGTGGTAAACGATGAACAGCAGAAGTATGGCTTCTACAATCAATGCCACCACCAACAGCCGATTCTCGATCAACGAGAAGCGCCAAGTGGGAAGACCAGGATGGCGACAGACGAATACGTTCGCCATCTGGGCCAGCACGATGGTGAAGAAACAGGCCGTCGTGGCCATCAGGTAAAGCCTGTTGTCCGGCGACAACGTTTGGCCGTACTGCCACCCGCCAAGATGGAGCACATGGAAATACACCGTCAGGGCCCCGAGCGCCTCCAACGGACCAAGGAACAGATAGGCACGAGCCAGCAATGACCACGATAGCAGATGCTCGCCGGGCGGGCGTGGCGGCTTCGACATGACATCGGGACGAGGTTTCTCGGCACCGAGCGCAAGGGCCGGCAGGATGTCGGTACCAAGATCAACTGCCAGAATCTGGATGACGGTGAGCGGCAGGGGAATCTTGAACAGCACGAAAAGCAGGTAGGGAACCAGTTCGGGGATGTTCGACGTCAGGATGTAGGTCAAGAACTTGCGAATGTTCTCAAATACGGCCCTGCCTTCTTCTATGGCATTCACGATGGTTGCGAAATGATCATCCAGGAGCACGATGTCGGCAGCCTCCCTGGCCACATCGGTTCCGGACAATCCCATAGCGATACCAATGTCCGCAGTCTTGAGTGCGGGGGCGTCGTTCACGCCATCCCCGGTGACCGCGACGATTTCTCCCTTCCGCTGCAATGCCTGGACCACCAGCATCTTCTGTTCAGCGGTCACCCGGGCAAAGAGAATCTCCGGTGCATCCAGCGCCTGCTGCAATGCTGCCTGACTCATGTCGCGCATCTTGTCACCGCTCACCACCACCGGATCAGGCCTGCGAATGACATCGATTTGGCGCGCCAGCGCAACGGCCGTGGAAGGATGATCGCCGGTCAGGATGATTACCCTGAGACCGGCCGAATGACATCGGGCGACTGCCTCATGGACATCCTGCCTTGGCGGATCATCCAGACCGATCAAGCCGCACAGTTCAAGTCCACGCTCCTCACAGTTTCGGTCACTGTCATCGGCTGACAAAGGCTTCCAGGCCAACGCCAATACACGCAAACCTCTGGCGGCCATGTCTTCATGCGCGCGGCGGAACATCGCCGCGGCATCGCTATCGAAGCGGCGACTGTGCTCCCCGGCATTCCAGTCGGTACAGAGCGGCATGAGCACTTCCGGTGCCCCCTTGCACCAGAGGAAGCCAGCACCATCGTCAGCCCGGGTGATGACCGACATGCGACGGCGCTCGGCATCGAATGGAATTTCACCGACCCGATGGCCGAGCTCCGGAATCTTGCCGGCAAACTGCCACAGGGCGATTTCCATCGGATCGCCGACAGGTTGCCCATCCACAAATTTCAGGCTGTGGCAAAACCGGGCAACGGCACGAAGATGCAGATCCCGGCTTCGCGGCCAGCGTTTCGACGTGAGTTGATGCTGACCAGCCACGAATGATTCGCGAACGGTCATGCTGTTCTGGGTCAAGGTACCAGTTTTGTCAGTCAGGATGACGCTCGCACTGCCCAAGGTTTCCACAGCCGGCAGATGACGTACCAGTGCATTCCGCCGCGCCATGCGCTGAGTGGCGAGCGCCAATGAAAGGGTAACGGTCGGCAACAGCCCTTCCGGAACGTTCGCGACAATGATGCCGATGGAGAACATCGCGTTCACCCAGAACGGCAAGCCAACAGCCAGTCCGATGAGGAAGAAGAGCGCGCCGAGGATAAGGGCGATCAGTGCAACCAGATGCGATACCCGGCGGATTTCCTTTTGCAGCGGTGACTCGTTGTCCCCGACAGTCTGGGTCAGGTGTGCAATGCGCCCGAACTCGGTGTTCATGCCCGTCGCGTAGACGACAGCACTGCACTCTCCGGCGACGACCAGCGTCCCGGCCAGCAGCAAGCTGCGTGCCGTGAGCGGATCTTTGCCCAGCGGCGAGTCATTTTCTGCGCTGCGCGCCCGCGGCGATGACTCGCCGGTCAGGGTGGCCAGGTTGACGCGAACACCCCAGCCTTCGAGGATGCGGCAGTCGGCAGGCACCTTGGCACCTTCGGTGAGCAGGACAATATCGCCAGGCACCAGATCGCCGGCATCGATATCCTGTACGACGCCACCACGCCGAACCCTCACCCGCTGTGGCAACAACCTGCATAACGCCTGCAGTGCCTGTTCTGCCCGGTAGGCTTGCCAGAAGGAAAAACCTCCGTTGATGACGATGACCATGATGATGGCCAACCCCAGCCTGGCCATCCCTTGACCGGGCTGGTAATGCTCGGCCATGAACGCCAATGCGGCAGCCAGCCAGAGAATGACGGCGAAGAAATGGGTGAACTCCCTGAGCAGGGTCAGCCCGATTGCTTCCCTGGGGGCAGCGGCAATCCGGTTGGTGCCAAATCGCCGGCGCCGGTCACCGACCTCGGTGTCAGCCAGCCCATCCCGACGACTCCCCAGCAAGCGCAAAACCACCTCAGGGGCCTGCTGAGCGACGTTCATGTCCCAACCGCTCATCGGAAGCGACCTCGTTCCGTCAGTCACAAGGTCGCCCCGGCCCCATCGCCAAACTCAGAAACTGTAGGGAAACTTCACCCCGACGCTAAAATTCGGGGCATCGGGTGTCAGACCGATTCCCAGACTGGTGACCATGGTGCTGCGATCGCTCAGCGCATGCGTCAGACCGATGTTGAACGAAGCCGCATTGGCATTGCTACCCACGATGCGGTTCTTGGTACCGCCGTCGGCCTGCGTACTGGCACGCGCCGATAACAACTGGGAAAAAGAGAAACTGAGACTGGACCGTTCGCTCATCGCAAAAGCCATCCCCACGCCCCACTGGAACGAGTCCCCCAATTTGATCCGCCCCGGAACAACCTGCCCCTGAGTCGAACTGATGTCGTCGAAATGGCGTGAAAAATTATGGAAATAGGAAAAATTGGCGAACAGGATTGCCGGGTCAATGGTTTTGACCAGAGACACCCCGGATGACAAGGACCACACGCCATTTCCGGTTGGCAATTCGGTCGGCGTCTTCAAGTTGTTGTTATTTGCGTTATCCACCATCTTGATGCCATACGGATGTTTGCCCGTGGGCCCCTTCAGACGTACATTCCAAACCACATCCGGCAGCGTCGCACTCTCTGCCAGAAGCTTGTAGTACATACCGACATTGATGTCCCCGATGCGCGGCGATCGAGTCACTGTCGCTTCCGACAAGGTGCTGGCACCACCGCCCGCGCCACCGGACTCGTAGGTTGTCTGTCGATAAACCACGGGTACGCTCAAGTCGAACTGGAGGCGGTCGCTGTAGGCGTAGCGCAAGGAAGTGTCCCAGGTCAGTACATTTGCCCTGATGCGATCGACATTGATGTTGCCCAGAAAGATGGCATCAAGTGCCAGAAAACCGTTGAGTGCAAGCTGCCGCGTATTGTAGTGAGAGTAGTTAAGGCCTGTTTCGATCGTGAATTTGCGCGCATCGCCAAAAATCCCGCCACTCTGCTCCTGATAGACCGCCTGGGCGCTGGCGGACTGGGGGGCTTGGCGGATGACCTCCCCATTGCCGGTCGATGAGGGTCGCGAGCCATCGAAATCGGCCTGGGCGGCGCGTGTTTCGGCGGTACGAATCAAGCCCTCACGTCCGCCTCGAGCAGGCCAGTTGCCGACCAGCGGCCAGTTGCTGCCCTGCGGCGCAGTCAACGCCTCCTGCCGGCGCAAGCGTGCCTCCAGTTGGGCCGTGGCCTCCTGCTGAGCCATGTAGCGCTCGGTCAGCGCCTGCAGCTGTTTCTTCAGCGTCGCAAGCTCCGACTCGTCCGCCACAACGGGAGAAACCAACAAAAAGGCGGTCATACCGACCGCCGGGCGAGTCATCCATTTCATGCGTCACTCCAATGGTTATCAAGTCATGAAGATGGTCGTCTCAGGCCATGGAGCGGTCAATCAAACGACATGTTTTTTGTTTTAAAATCATGAACTTGTTGCATCAAACTGACTCCACGATTTACAGTAGTCATGCTCGTGACTACCGTGAATCGGGTAGCTACATTCCTCCGGGCAATGCCAGTCCGCGCAGGTTTGCATAGTTGGCCGAAGACATCCCGCTGCTCGCCGACGGAGCCACCGTCGCCGTCAGACGCAGCTGATTGCTGACGCGGTTCAGGTCGCCGCCAACCACGGTGCTCTGCAGCAACCCGCGGGCGGAAAGCCGCTGGATTGCCCTGCCCTGTCCAGGCACCTCCAGCAGCAGGGAGAGGCTGTTTGGCTCGAGCTTCACCGTGCTGCTGCCTGCACCATCCGAGCGGGAATAGGTCCCCGGGCCATCAACAATGGCATTTCCCTGCTGCGCGCTAGCGGCACGCTGCACGATGTCGATCTGCATGCCATTGCTAACCGCGTTGCCGTCCCCCGCAATCTGGATGCTCTGGGCAACGCCTTGGACCTGATCCATCGCGCCGACTGACGCATGGGATGAGCCACCGGCAGATACGGCAGAAACTGCCTGTCCGGGCGTGGTCACCGTGAGCGTCGGACGCAGCGCGGCATCCACCTGAAGATTGACACCCCCACTGACCAGTGTTCCGTCACCTTTCTGCCATTGACTGAGCATTTCGATGCCGAAGTTAATGATCTGCCCGTCCCTGGCGAAACGCCCGCGCAGCGTTGAGAGTTCCTGCTCATTGACTTCGCTGAAGCGCATGGTGGTGCCCGGCGCGGCCAATGCCAGCCCCGGCGTGACCATCAGGGCAAACACGCATACCCGCTGCAGGGTCCAGAAGCCGGCTGCGGACTGCCAATAAGTTTCAGAATTTTGAGTCATGACATCTCCTGTCTATGTGTGGGAATCACGATCAACGGCATGTCAAAAGAAATCTGCCCGGAGGAAGCCAAAATCGACGAGTTCAACGTCGCTGATCGGCCGCCAGGACTCGGTATCGCGCACGGTCAGACGCTCCCGCGGCCGAAGAAGCGGGGTTTCCCGGTTGTACTGCGGACCGATCACGGCAAACAGGACGCCGTTCCATCCACTGGCAAAGACCTCCCGGTCAATCACCCGGTTTCCCATGGCGGGGTCCCCCAGGTACACCGAATTACCGCTGATCCTGCGTAATACGACAAAGTGCTTGTAGCCCTTGTAGTTGAGCAGCACGATGACCGGCACCCGCACTTCGTTCAGGGCTTCGATACTGATCCGGTACCCCCGGCCGCGCATTCCTATTGACTCGACATAGCGCTTGACGTCGAGTAACGAGAAGCCGAGCCGACGCACCAGCTCCGGATCGGCCACCGCCAGCATCTCGCTGACCACTTGCGGTTCGCTGACATTCATTCCGTAGGCATAGCGCAGAATGGTGGCCAACGCAGCAGCGCCACAACTGAAGTCGGTCTTCTGCTCGACGATATGCTCGAAACGGCGTTCACGCATGCTCATCACCGGCTTGCTGATCATCGTCCCCGGCACGACCAGGGCCAGCCGAACCGGTGCAGCCATGAGCGGACGCCCAGGTAGCAGAAGCGAGAAAAGGACCAGCAGCAACAACGAACGGATCGGGTTCATCAAGGACTCCCAATGACAAAAACACCTGCCTGCCGGGATGCAATCCGGCAGGCAGATGCAGCCGCATTATTCGCCGTTGGTAACGCGGGGAGCTTGGCTAACCGCAATCGCCAGACCGTTGTACTGCTGATTGCCGGTACCGGAGGCGATGTTCACACCGACGTTGCCGGTGGCGTTAACCAGTGCCCCGGAACCCAGCGTAGCCTGGTTGGTGGTCAGCTTGTTGACCGTCAGGACCACCGGGATGCTGCCCGTGACCGAACCGGTCAGCGCCAGATCGCCGGCCTCATTGAAGGACAGCGAGCCACCCGTGCTGCGGTCGTTGGCACGGTCACCCGTCAGACCCGCCGGCTGCGCCCGGTCGTATCCGCCCTGGGTTTGCGTATCCAGATCGAAGTGACCATCGGCCACACCGCCGGGATGGGACCCGCCGGTCCACACATCCGGGTACTGGTCACCCTTCTGGTCGGAAATACCGGCATAAGAGCCCGTCGCAGCAAGACTCAGACGGGTCTCAACCATCTCAACGCGCTGCGAGCTGACCGGGGCGTTGTTCGTGACGTTGTGATCAGACATCTGCTTGACCGTCACCGATGCGTTGGCCAGCCGCGAAACGGCGGTCGATGCTGCCAGATCGTTCTTTTGCTGGTTGTTGGCGCCGGAAGCAATATTCACTCCGATATTGCCGGCTGCATTGGCAAGCGCGCCACCGGCGAGTGTCGAACTGTTCTGGCTACCCAGGTTGCGGACCATGTTGCTCTGACCGTCCTGGCGGGCAGAGACATTGGCTGCCGCGGAGCCGAAGACGAAGCCGGCGTCGGTTGCCGACAAGGCAGCGGCATTGGCTTGCTGGTTGTTGTCGCCCGCCGCGATGTTGATCCCGATGTTACCCGAGCTGCCGGCCGCCGCATTACCGTCAAGTACGGCCGTGTTAGCGGTCTCGGTATTGCTGACTTCGTTGACATAGTTGATCTGCTGATCGCGGATGGTTGCTGCGGCCTCCGAATCGACCGCAATTGCGCCGGTCACATGGACATGACCGCGGGTTTCGATGTCGCGCACCGTCCGGCTCACATTGGTCACGTTGCTGTAACCCGTCGTGACACCGACATCGGCATCCAGATTGAGGTTGGCCGCCGCACTCACCTTCACGTCCTGATTCGGGCTGTGCGGCCGGTCATCGGTGGCCCAGGCCGGGGTGGCCAGCAAGGCAGCGACGGAAACGGCAATCGGGGTGATTTTTTTCAGTTGATGCATGATTTTCTCCTTAGGAGGTGGGTTGGACTACACGAAACAACTAGGGATGGAGATCCGGAACAATCCGGATGCCCAAAAGGTTTGCGGACTGATTGCCCACGCCCGCGGTCTGATTCAGCTGAACGATGCCGCGGGCACCGACAAATGCGTTGTCATCAATCGACACCTGACGTACTTTGGTAGTCGAAGCTTCGACGGCAGCCGGGGAGGGACTCACCGCAACGTTTTCGGACAAGACCCTGTCCGAAAGCACTTCCCCCCCGTGGCCGCGACCAATACTGACCAGGTTTCCCTGCCGATTGCCTGCCCCCGCGACCTGGTTGATGCTCAGCACACCACGCATGGATTGAAAGGCGGCAGCCACATGGGCCTGCATGACGCCATCCGCCCTCACGGGCGCATTCGTGGCGGACTGGTCAAGCAACACCGAAGCATCAATGGATGCGCTGTCACTGTTCCCAGCGAATGCGCGCAGGTTTGCCTGCTGGTTGTCATCACCCGCCGCCTGGTTGACCGCGATCACTCCGTGCGCCTGGTTCAGGGCGGCATGACCGATCACGGCGGTACTCAGCGCACTCCCCGTCTCTGCTGCTGCCATTGAGGAAACAAGCGACAAGGTGATCAGCAAAGCATGAGCACGAACGAGCCGGGCATTCATTGCTTTGCCGCCTTCATCATGACGATCAGACGAAGCATGGCGCCAGTCACCGCCCGCCCAGCAGCCGCACCGCTGGCGCCGGTCACACCGGCAACGCCGCCGACTCGTTGACCGGATTGCGGCATGGCACCGAGCAAGGCCGCACCGGTCGTGAGCATTCCCTGCTGTCTTTCGGCATCCGTCAAAGCCTGATGTCCGGTGACCAGGCTGGCAAAATCCCCGTCGCCCAGTTCGCGAGCGACCAGGTTGTCGCGATCCGTCGAAATACCCAGTGAGCTGACAATCTGTGTCCGGGGTGACGCTTCCACGGCGACCGTCCGACCCGGCTCCCCGGCACGGGTCGCCGTACGAGCCGGTACCTCGCGCAGCACAATGATCTCGCCGGCGTCGGCATACAGCGCACCCGACATCGAGGAAAGCCCCAACGGCAACAACCAGAGCGCACCTGACCTTCTCATGGATAGCTTGTTCATACGTTTCTCCTAATGCCGGTAGTTGACCTGCACGGCATCGAAACCACGATCCCTGCCAGCTCGATTCGTAGCTGGCGGAGTACAACAGCGGCGCTCATCCCATAAAATCACTGCCACGGGAACAGTGACATCGCTGCCCAGGCCTCGAAAACCGGCAAGCTGCCCATCATCGACTGACGGAAGTAGCGGCCAAGGCGTATCGGCAACCACCGCTGTCGCCTGGACGGTAACCGTCACCTCGGGAATGAGTTCGACACCGTCCTCCTCTGCCGTCGCGCTAATGGGTAGCAACGGGTGGACAGCCATCAGCACTGAGATCGCGGCATTCCGGACCTTTTGGCTTAAGGCTGGTTTTCGCACTGTGTGCATCATGTCCTTGCTGCTCCCATGGCTGTTGGCTGTCCAGCCTTGCTACAGCACCCCGCATGCCAGAACACTCAAGCAATTGATTTGATTGCAGTTACGCTTGAGCCGTCGGCATTTGCCATCAGCACCTGTAAAACGCAGATAACACTCAGGGGGCCAAAGGGGGCTTTATGGCAGACAGAAAATGAACAGCGGCCGAGCGCCGGCTGAAAATAATTACCGGTTTCCGTGTAAAGCCAGTTTCTGGCCAGATTGCTAACATTGCCCCCAAGCTCAGACGGCATCAGGGAATTGCCGCCCTGGCATTTTTTTCTTCTCGACAAAACTCCTGTTCATGCAGACAGCCAGCGTCGTAAAGCAGATGAAACAGATACCGGAGCATGCATTTCTTGAAGATGGCACAGCAGGTCTGCCGTCGAATGTCTGCCTGTTGTACGAGGAACAGGCACGCCAGAATTTTGCGCGAACCATTCACGACGACCTGGGGCAATTGCTGGCGGTCATCAAGATCAAACTTTCACTTCTCGATCAGAAAATCGATCAACACGAGTCCCGAGTCATGGTGCGTGAAATCGATCAACTGATCGACCAGGTCAACCAATCCCTGATCCAGGCCATCAAGCAGATCTATCCATTACCGTTGCACACAACTGTGCTCATGGAAGGTCTCGAATACCTGGCTGCAGAGTTCGCAAAAAAACACGGCATTGCGGTACACATCAACGATGACGGCATGGCGAAGCCCCTTGATGAAACAACCCGCCTGGTTCTCTTCAGCGCGGTTTACGAACTGCTCATCAATGCGACCCGCCATGCCCAGACCAGCGCAATCGAAATCGATTGCCTGCTGGAAGGCAGTTCATTAACCATCGCCGTCACCGATTTCGGCTCCGGCTTCAAGCCCTGCGACAAACCCGGGGCGCACGGGGGGTTACACAAGATTCGCAAATACATCGAACATCTGGGCGGGAAGATGTGCATTGACAGCAGGCCGGACGACAGAACCACCGTTGCGCTATCGGCGCCGTTAAACTTCATGGACATCAAGCTGGCGACCAACAATTCATGAGCATTCGTATCCTGCTGGTCGACGACCACCAAATTCTTCGCGATGCACTTCGGCTGGTACTCGAACGCGAACCGGACCTCGTCCTTGTCGGCGAGGCCCCGGACGGTGAAAGCGCCTTGTGTATGGTCGACGAATGCCGGCCCGACGTCATCGTGATGGATATCTCCACCCCCGGCATGGGGGGGATCGAGGCGACCCGTCGCCTGATGCGCAACAATCCGACTCACAAGATCGTCGCCCTATCCACTTTTTCCGAGCGCCGGATCGTTGCCCAAATGCTCGACGCCGGGGCCATGGCTTATGTTGTCAAGTCAGCCGGTCGCGATGAGTTGCTGCGTGCCATCCGCAGCGTTGCGCAGAACCGCCTTTACCTGTGCCCCGAGGTTTCGGCGCTCGCCATCGAAAGCATTGTGGGCCGCAAGTCCTTTGAAAAACCTCGTAGCGACAAACTGGGACGCCGCGAACAAGAAGTCCTGCAGCTCCTGGCCGAGGGAAAAAGCTCTCCCGAGATCGCAGCCACGCTGTACATCGCCACCAGTACCGTGGAAGTCCATCGCCGCAACATCATGCGCAAGCTGGATCTGCACAGTGTCGCCGAACTCACCAAGTACGCCATCCGCAGCGGCCTGACATCCACCTGACCTTCGTCGCATCGCGGAATCAGGGTAATTCAGCGAAAGTCAAATACTGCGAAACCACTAGGCAAAATAGCCTGACGCCGGTATTCGAGGCAACTTGCCGTCTTGGCTAGAGTATCCATGAAGTCGAATCACATCGAACAGGGCGTTTCCACGCCCAATGGAGACATTCATGGATATTGCAGTTCATGCAGTGCAAGCCCCCCTGTTTTCACATTCCGCAGCATCAGTACTCGTCGACCTCAATGGCATCATCCGCTCCGCGAGTCAGCGTATGGCACGACTATGCGGCGCATCGCTGGAAAAGCTGCACGGCAAGGCGCTTTGCGATTACTTGCCGGGATTTCCGATCCGGCCGGGCACCCCGGGGTATAACCTGGCTTTCGTGACTTTCTGGCAAGACCGCGGCATCTGGCACCAGAAACTTGCCTCCGATGCCGGCCAACTCGAAATTTCGGTCCAATCCGTTCACCCCGGTGACGAAGCCATGATCCTCGTCGGCATTCGCCAGGCCGGCATCATGCGCGAACAGCCCGACGATCTTGCAAACCTGATCGCCACCCTCAAGCCCTCCCCCCATGCGGTAATGATCACGGACACACAGGGGGTCATCACCTACGTCAACGCCGCCTTCGAAATCCAATCCGGCTATTCGGCCGAGGAAGCGATCGGTCAGCCTGCCAGCCTGCTCAAGTCCGGCTTGCACACGCAAGAGTTTTACGACGAACTCTGGCGCAAGCTGAAAAACAACGAAACCTTTCATGGCATTTTCACCAATCGCCGGAAAACAGGCCTCATTTATCACGAAGAAAAATTCATCCGCCCTTTTGTCGACAGCAACGGACGAGCGACCCATTTCATCGCCTTCAGCCACCCCTTGAGCGCCTCGGTCGAAGCCGAAATGCTGCGTCTCGAGCAGCAAGCGCATCATGATCCACTGACCGGCTTACCCAACCGGAACCTTTTTCTCGATCGCCTCAAGCAGCATTGTTCTCACAGCCAGCGACGAAATACCCGGTTCGCCGTGGCATACCTCGACCTGGATAACTTCAAGGCAATCAACGATCACTGGGGGCACAATGCCGGGGATGCGGTCATCAAGGAGACTGCGCGCCGTATCGCAGCCAGCATCCGTCATGAAGACACGGCCGCCCGGCTCGGCGGCGACGAGTTTGCGCTGATACTCTCGGACATCGGCGACAAAGCCGACATTCGCCGGATTTTGCATAAGCTGCTCTGGGCGACCGCACAGGACATCACCTACAAGAACTGCCTGCTGCACATCGGGATCAGCATCGGTGTCAGCATCTATCCGCAATCCGGCAACACCCCCGAACTACTGCTGCAAAACGCCGATGAAGCAATGTACGCCTGTAAAAATCAGGGGGGAAACGGCGTTGAGTTCTTCCTGATGCCTGACGATGGAAACGAGTCGGCAGAAAGTCAGCCTGCAGTTCGGAGTGCGCTCCCATGAACCATGAACGCAGTCTCCTCTACATCAACCCGCCAAGGGAATGCAGCCTGCTGCCCCACTTGCGCCGGGCCAACTGGCAGGTGCGGACCGTGAACTCCCCGGGGGAACGCAAACCCTCAGCGCTCGCCGGACAGCACGACCTCGGCTTGATTCATTTTCCGGAGCGGGACGATCTGGATCGCTACGTACAAGACTGCCTGGCGCTCAACGATGGCGACTGGATCGCCCTCCTGCCCAGGGAGATGGCCGAAACACCGACGGTTCGCCGGCTGATACTGGAACATTTTCTCGACTATCACACACAGCCGGTCGATCCTGAAAAAATCACCAACACGCTCGGTCACGCCTGGGGGATGGCCAACCTGAAACGGCAGGGGACTTCCCAGATCACCGACAGCCGCGACGAGGAGATGATCGGCTGCAGCCCGCCGATGACCGCTCTCTTTGCCCAGATACGCAAGGTTTCCGCCAGCAGCGCCCCGGTCCTCATAACCGGAGAAACCGGCACCGGCAAGGAACTGACCGCCCATGCGATCCATGAGCGCTCATCGCGCGCCCGCGGCCCGTTCGTAGCGATCAACTGCGGGGCCATTCCGCACAACCTGATCCAGTCCGAACTGTTCGGTTACGAGCGCGGCGCATTTACCGGCGCCAGCCAGCGCAAGATCGGTCGCATCGAACAGGCGAATGGAGGCACCCTGTTTCTCGACGAAATCGGTGACTTGCCGATGGAAATGCAGGCCAATTTACTGCGCTTCTTGCAGGAAGGCCAGATTGACCGGATTGGCGGCACCGCCCCCATCGATGTCGATGTCAGGGTCGTCGCGGCGACCCACGTCGATTTGCCTCAGGCTGTCGCCGACGAGCGCTTCCGGGAAGATCTGTACCATCGACTCGGCGTGCTCTGCCTGCACATGCCGCCGCTTCGCGAACGCAATGACGACATCGAAATTCTGGCCCGCTACTACTTTGAACTGTTCTCTGCCGACGGCCGTCGTTCCCTGCGCGGCTTTTCCCGGGAGGCGCTGCAGGCAATGCGCAGCTATCCCTGGCCGGGCAATATTCGCGAATTGATCAACCGCGTGCGGCGAGCCATGGTCATGTGCGATGGGCGGCAGATCACTCCCGCCGATCTTGGCCTGGCCTCGCTCGACGACCCCGGCGAAGCCCAGCCAGCCGCGCTCCGGACCTTGGAAGCGATACGCGAACTGGCGGATCGCCAGGCCTTGTTGAGCGCCATTCAACGATCCCCCGGCAATATGTCGCGGGTTGCTGCCGAACTCGAGATTTCACGCGTCACGTTATACCGGCTACTGGAAAAGTACGGCATGCACCCGTCCCGGCAAAGAACCTGACCGGCAAGCCTTTCCTTGCCGGTCAGTCCTGCTCAGCTTAGCTTGATGCTGTGGCGACGAGCGCCGTTGCTTTTCGGAAGGGTGATCTCAAGCACCCCATCGCGCAGGCTGGCACTGGCTTTCTCATGGTCGAGGCCGCCCGACAAGGGAATGCTGCGCTCAAATTCTCCGGTACATATTTCACAGCGCCGGATCAAGCCCTCCGTCGTTTCTCGCGAAGAACTCACGCTCCCGTGAATGGTCAGGTTGTCATCGGTAAACGACACTTTGAGGTTCTTTTTCTCGACGCCGGGCACCTCAACCCGGACCTTTATTTCCTGATCAAAATCGATCACGTCGATGGCCGGCATGCGACTGCTTTCCATCACTTTCCGCAAGCCCTGCCACCAGGGCCAGTCCCAAGGTTCCGGCACCCAGCGATTCGGGGACATGTGCCTGATGAATTCATCCAGGCTCTGCAGGCCTGTCGTCAGATTGTGTGCTTCCTTCGCTTCAGTCTTGGGTGAGGAGACGGGAATCTCTTCTTGGTTACTCACGGCTGCCATAATCATTCCTCCAAAATCCGCGGCCAGCCAGATCGCTGGCACCCACGAAAGAACAATTTAGAGGAAAGCCTGACGTCTCTCGATACGGCATTCGCATTGATCGAAGTACCGCATAGTGAGTAATTTCAACCCTGCTTTACCGATTTTTCCAACATGCGGAATCGGGCGCCACCAGGGACATTTTCGGCTGCCCATCCCCGTCCCGCGCTAACGGCAGTTCGACGGCGAACAAAGAGCCCTGTCCTTCTCGCGAATGTACGCGCAAGCCCAGACCGAGCAGTTGGGCAATCTGGGCAACAATCGCCAAACCCAGACCGCTTCCCTGCTTGCCGCGAGTATTCCCATTATCGAGTTGACGAAAGAGTTCGAATCCCTCGTTGATCTGTCCATCCGGAATACCGATCCCCGTATCCCAAACCTCAATCCAGTATTTGCCCTGGCACCTGCGGCACCCGATCAGGACACCGCCCGCATCGGTGTAACGGATCGCATTGGAGATCAGGTTTCCAAGCAGGCGCCCGAACAAGACCGAGTCTGTTCTGGCGATCAGCGGCAAGCGGTGGCATCGCAGGCTCAAGTTCTTGAGGCGTGCCTCCGGCATGTAGCTCGAGACCAGCTGATCCAGAAACTCAATGACGTCAAAATCGCGCAGCGCAAGCGGTTTTCCTACCATCTGCAACTTCGAGAGCTCCAGCAGTTCGTTGAGATAATCGTCCATGCTCGCAACGCAATTGCGGATATTGGCAACAAGCGCAGAATCGTCCGGTGCCACGAGACCGGGAAGCATCTGGGCATAGAGCTCGAGTGCCGTCAGCGGTTGCTTCAGGTCATGGCTGACGCCAGCCAGGAACCGCGACTTGGCCTCGTTGGCCTCCTGCTCTGCCTGCTTGGCCATGAGCAATTGATGAGCCTCACGTTTACGGTCGGTGATATCCATGACCACCGCAAGTATCCGTCCATCGTCGTCCGGCAGCATGATATTGGCCAGATAGACGGCCCGCCGGCTACCGTCATCCCTGACATATTCTTTTTCATAAGGCGGGCTGACGCCATGAGCCATCAAATTGGCCAGATTCTGGTAATCAACCGCCAGCCATTCGGGCGGCGTCATTTCCTTCCAGCTAACCCTTCCAGCGGCCAGATCGGCGCGAGTCCGTCCGAGTATTTCAAGGTAATAGTCATTGGCTTCCAGAATAGCGCCCTGTGCATTGCCGATGACCACGCCGAACAAGTTGGCGCCGGCCAGGAAGCTGAAACGGTGATAGGCGCGATCCAGGGCGTCTTCCACCTGCTTTCTTTCGGTGATGTCACGGCCTACCGACTGGATTTCCCGAATCTGCCCCTCGTCGTCAAAAAAGGCCCGGTTGACGAACTGGAACCAGTGAATCTGCCCCTCACCGGAAAACACCCGATTCTCAATGACAACGACTGGATGATCCGGGCGCAATGTCCTCAACCCCGCTTCTATGCGTGCCAGATCGTCAGGATGAACGACCGGATGCCATGTCTTGCCGATCAATTCCTCCTTGCGCTTGCCAAAAAATCGGGCATAACCTTCATTGACGAAAATAAAACTGCCGTCCACCCGAATGCGCGCAATGATTTCTGTCTGATCCTCAACGATCGTCCGGTACCGTTCCTCCGCCTCCTCGAGCAGAACCTCGACTTGCTTTTGCTTCCCAAGATTGAGAAGCACACTGCGGCTCATGCTGTACTGTCCGTTTTCGTCGTAAACAGCCGTCGCCGATAGCATGACCGGCAGCAGGGAACCATCCCGGCAGACCAGGTTGAAACGGATTTCGTCCAGCCGGCCGTGCTCGATCAAGCGTGGATAGTTCCGGGCAAAGATTTGCTTTCCCTCAGGGGTCAGAAGGTCTGTAATCTTCCGTACGCCCTCCAGCTCCTCCTTTCGATAACCGAGCCAGCGCAACTCGGTCGCATTCATCTTGAGGATGGTGCCGTCGATGCCCAGCGAATGGTAGCCGCAAGGGGCATTTTCGTAGAGATCGGAAAGCAGCTGCGCGTCTGCCTTGATCCGAGCATCGCTCATGCGAATCAGCTCAACCACGCTGCTGGCACCAATTTTCTGCAGCACGCGCGCCTTGTGGGTTTCGACTGTCCGGTGGCTGATGCCCAGTTGCCTGGCAATCCCGTGATTGTCCAAGCCTTCGAGCGTCAATTGCATGACTTCCCGTTCGCGTTCGGTCAGAAGCAATTGACCAGTCTCGAAACCACTCGCACCCATGCTTCCCCCAAAGCGGACCTGCTAATCAAAGCATCGTTATAGATTTGTGATCGCAAATTCTTGCATCAACACGATCAGTTTTATATGCGGGCTTGCACGCATCCCTCTTACTTCCCCCCGCTGCCAGCGCACATTCAGCAGATTCAACGCCAAAGACTCAACGGTGGGTCCGTCATCACGGCACGCAGGATATCCGTCCGCGAAACGATGCCGACGATCCGTTCCCCCTCATTGAGGATCGGCACGGCACTCAGCCCGCTCTGGATCATCACGTCCGCGATGCGCCTGATGTCGGTGACCGGCGCGGCAGCGACAACCGGGGAAGTCATCACGTCGCTGACGCGTCGCTTGAGGTTTTCCAGTACGCGTTCCCCCTCGATATCGATCACCGTCAGCAAATCGCGTTCGGTCACCAGACCGATCAGCCGCCGTGTTTCGTCGAGGACCGGCGCCTGATGTATCTGGCGTTCCTGCAGCAGATGCCAGGCATCCACGACTGAACTCATGTGCTCGACGACGGCGACGGGCCGGCTCATGATCTGCGCGGCATGGAACAGCGGCCCCCGCTCAAGATCGGCGGGCAGCATTTTCCGATAGGCCGAGACGGCTTCCTGCGCCAATGGTGTCGCCACACTCTCTGCCCCGATCTCGTCACCATCGCGGCTGACCCCGCGTGCCCGACGTGCCTGAAGCAGCGGGTGAACGCGGTTCATCGCCTCCAGGCTGCCACTGAACACCTGACCTGTCATGCCGTAAATGGAAAACATCCGGGTCTCCTCGGTTGATGGTCATTTCCAGGCCGCCGCCTATCCGCCGCCAATCGTTCGATACAGGGTAGGCAAGGAAGTTCTTTTGATAAATACTGCCGCCGATGATCGACACTTCGAAATTAACAGCAAATCCGGATTGAACCATGTCGACACTGACCGACCTCTTCAACGCCATTCCCGGCCAATGGGAAAAAGTGATCGCCACTGTCGCGCTGATCGCCATCGGCATGCTGTTCTCCCATCTGTGGGCCCGCTACCTCTCCCGGGGAGAGATTTCGGCAGAAAAACGGCGCCTGCATCTGGTCTGGGCCAGAAACGTCATCTGGTTCATGATCTTCACCATCGTCGTTTCCGTCTGGGCATCGACCATCGCCGGCTTCGCCCTGTCCCTGGCCGCGGTCGCCGGCGCCATGCTGATCGTCAGCAAGGAATTGCTGATGTGCGTGCTCGGCTATCTCTACATCACACTGGTTCGTCCGTTCAAGGTCGGCGACCTGATCGAAATCAACCAGCTCAACGGCCGGGTCATCGACATCGACATGTTCGCCACCACCCTGGCCGAACTCGGATACGCGGGGCAACTGACGGGAAAGGTGGCCGAATTTCCCAACGGAATGCTGCTGACGACCCCGCTGAAAAACACGTCGCCGACGGGAGAATACGTCCTCCATCTGTTCCGGATGCCGCTACCGGAAGGGGCGGCACACGACCTCGATCAGGTCGAGGCTGCCGCCCTGGCCGCTGCCGACGAAGCCACCCAGAATTGGCAGGCCGAGGCCGAAGCGCATTTCCGGAAAATCTCCGATGAGAGTTTCATCGCCTTCCCGTCGGTACGCAGCAAGGTGCTGTGGGACTTCTCCGACCCCAAGCAGCTGATGCTGGTGGTACGGATCGCGTGCCCGGCCCAGCAGCGGCTGAAGGTGGAGCAATTCATCTTCCGCGAGACCTGGCGCGCCCTGAGCCGGGGCAAGGCATGAACGACAAGGCCGGCGTTGGCCAGTGTTACATTTCCGCAACGGGTCGACGCTTTCTCCTCCGTTATAATCCTGCGTTTGCCCCACTTCGCACCCGGAGCCTCGGTCAATGCCGTTTTCCCAAGTTCAGCCGTCGTCCCGTCGCCTTGCCGGCCTGATCCTCGGGTTACTCCTTTGCACTTCCAGCCTGCTGGCACGTGCCGACGCCGATTTCAGCCCACGCCTGCGGACGGCGATTCCCGAGAGCCTGCAGATGCTTTCGCTGGATGGCCTGAAAATCCAGGAAATCCAGCCGCAACCGGAATTGCCGCTGACCATCGATCTGACGCTGCGCACCCACGATCTCTGGGACCGGCTGCGCCAGGGCTTTGCCATGATCGACCTGAACGACGACCTCGTTCTCCATTACCAGCAGTGGTACCAGAACCGGCCCGGCGCATTGCGCCAGATGATCGAGCGCAGCCGACCTTACCTGCATCACATCGTCGAAGAACTGGAAGCGCGCGGCATGCCGACCGAACTGGCGCTGCTGCCGATGGTCGAGAGCTCGTTCAACCCGATGGCCCACTCGCCGGCTGCCGCTTCCGGCCTGTGGCAATTCATCCCGGCCACCGGCAAGCGCTTCAACCTGCAGCAGAACTGGTGGCGTGACGAACGTCGCGACGTCATGGCCTCGACCAGCGCCGCGCTCGACTACCTGCAAACCATCTACGACATGCACGGCGACTGGCACCTGGCGCTGGCGTCGTACAACTGGGGCGAAGGCGCGGTCAAGCGAGCGATCGAAAAGAACGAGGCGCGCGGCCTTCCGACCGATTACCCCAACCTGACGATGCCCAAGGAAACCCGGCATTACGTCCCCAAGCTGCAGGCGCTCAAGAACATCCTCGGTAATCCGGAAACCTTTGCCCGGCTCGGCCTGCCGTTCATCCCGAACCAGGCCTACCTGGCCACCGCCGCTTCGCCCCGGCCGATGGACGTCAAGACGGCAGCCCGCCTGGCCAACATGACGCTCGAGGAATTCCGCCACCTGAACCCCTCGCACAACCGGCCGGTCATCGATGCCGACACGCCGGTCGTGCTGCCGGCCGACCGCGTCGACACCTTCAACGAGAATCTGGCCAACCACCGCGCTCCGTTGACGCAATGGCAAGCCTACGCCGTCAGGTCGGCCGAGCGTGTCGGGGAAATCGCCGCCCGCTTCGGCGTCAGCACCAGCGAACTGGCCCAGGTCAACGGTCTTCCCGGCAATGTCCGGCTGGCCGCCGGCTCCAAACTGCTCGTTCCGGGCAACGGCAATATGGACGGCCTGCAGCGCATGCTGGGCATGGAGTCGTCGCCGGCCATCATCCAGCCGGAACCCAAGCCGAAGAAATTGAGCAAAAAGCAGAAGAGCAGCAAGCCGGGCACCGCCAAGAACAGCCGGACGGCTCCGAAGAAAGCCGTCAAGACCACCCCCAAGAAGAAAACCGCGAAGCGCTAGGCTTCGCCGCTCAGCTCACCCAGTGGCAAACCGCGACATGCGTGTCGCTCACGGCACGGGCATCCGGATAGCGCTCCCGGCAGACCTCGGTCGCCTGCGGGCAACGCGGGTGGAAATGACAGCCTGACGGTGGCCTGGCCGGCGACGGAGTTTCACCCGGAAGGCGGATGCGCTCGCCGGCGCCGTCGAGCCGGGGAACCGGCACCGCCGACAGCAGGGCCTGGGTATAGGGGTGACGCGGATTGCCCAGCACTTCGTCGGCGCTGCCGCGCTCGACGATACGGCCGAGGTACATGACCGCCACATCGTGCGCCAGGTACTCGACCACGGCGAAGTTGTGGGTGATGAACAGGTAGGCCACGCCCAGTTCGCCCTGCAGGGTTTTGAGCAGGTTGAGGATCTGCGCCTGCACCGACACGTCGAGTGCCGAGGTCGGCTCGTCGCAGACCAGCAAGGCCGGCTGCACCGCCAGCGCGCGGGCGATGGCGATGCGCTGGCGCTGACCGCCGGAGAACTCGTGCGGGAAGCGCTCGGCCGCGTCGTCCGGCAAACCGACCTGCTGCAACAGCGCGCGCACCGCCGCCGCTGCGTCGCCCCCGACGCCCAGCGCCGTCATGCCTTCGGCGATGATTTCGCCGATGCGCAAACGCGGGTTGAGCGAAGCAAACGGGTCCTGGAAAATCATCTGCAACTGCCGCCGCGCGGCGCGCAGATCGCGCCCGGACAAGCCGGTCAGTTCCTCGCCGGCCAGCCGCACGCTGCCCGCCGTCGGCCGGATCAACTGCAGCAGGGCCTTGCCCACCGTCGTCTTGCCGCAACCGGATTCGCCGACCAGGGCCAGGGTGCAACCGGGCGAAATGGCCAGCGACACGCCATCGACCGCATGCACGTGGCCGACCGTACGCTGGAGGATGCCCTTGCGGATGGGGAAATGCACCTTCAGGTCGGCAACGTCGAGCAGCACCGGGGCCTGCCCGCTGGGCAGCGCATCGGCGACGGACGACACCGGGGCAGACGCTTCCTGTGCCCCCTGCCAGTGGCAGCGCACCGCGTGCCCGGGCTGCGCCTCGCGCCAGGCCGGCGACTGCTCGCGGCAGACCGGCATGACCTGCGGGCAGCGGTCGGCGAACCTACAACCGGCCGGCATCGCCGCCAGCGACGGCACCTGGCCGGGAATCGTGGTCAGCGTCATGCCGCGCCGCGACACGTCGGGCAAGGCGGCGAACAAGGCCTGGGTATAGGGATGGCGTGGGGCCGAGAAGAATTCCTCGCGACTGGCCACCTCGACCAGTTCGCCGGCGTACATGACGCCGATGCGATGGGCCATGCGGGCGACCACGCCGAGGTCGTGGGTGATCAGCAACATGCCCATGCCGCGTTCGGCCTGCAGTTGCGCCAGCAGGTCGAGGATCTGCGCCTGCACGGTGACGTCGAGCGCGGTTGTCGGCTCGTCGGCGATCAGCAATTCGGGTTCGCCAGCCAGGGCGATGGCGATCATCACCCGCTGCTTCATGCCGCCGGACAACTGGAAGGGATATTCGTCGAGCCGGCGCTCGGGGTCGGCGATGCCGACCTGGCGCAGCAGGTCGAGCATGCGCGCGCGCGCCGCCTCGCCGCGCAGGCAGCGATGGCGTTCGAGCACCTCGCCGATCTGGCGGCCGACGGTGAGCACCGGGTTCAAGCTGGTCGCCGGTTCCTGGAAGATCATCGCCATGCGTCCACCGCGATAGGCACGCATCTCGGCTTCCGAGCGCGCCAGCAATTCCTCGCCGTCGAGCTGCACGGAACCGCCGACGATGCGCCCGGCCGTCGGCAGCAGGCGCATCAGCCCCTGCGCGGTGGCCGACTTGCCGCAGCCCGATTCGCCGAGCAGGGCAAAGGTTTCGCCCCGTTCGATGGCGAAGGAAATGCCGTCGACGGCGAGCAGGGTTCGCTCGCCGCTGGCGAAGCCGAGACGGAGATCCTTGACTTGCAGCATCAGGCGGCCCTCGGGTCGAATGCGTCGCGGACCGCGTCGGCGAACAGGTTGGCGGCGAGCACCAGGATGAACATGGCGCTGAAGGCCGCCGCCAGCGACCACCAGACGACCGGCTCGCGACCGAGTTCCATGCGCGCGTTGTTGATCATCGTACCGAAGCTGGTCATCGTCGGATCGACGCCGATGCCGACGTAGGAGAGTACTGCCTCAGCCAGCACCAGCCCGGAAAAGTCCATGACCAGCGCGATGATGACGATGTGCATGAGGTTGGGCAGGATGTGGCGCAGGATGATCCGCCAGTTGGACACGCCGAAGGCCTGCGCCGCCTGGATGTATTCGAGTTCCCTGAGCTTCAGCGTCTCGCCGCGCAGCAGCCGGCACAGGCCGGTCCAGCTGGTGATGCCGAGAATGAAACAGAGCGCCAGCAGGCGCAGGTCGGCGCGCTCGGCGGCGGTGGCGAACCATTCGGGGTGCGTGTCGATGACCACCTGCATCATCAGCACGGCGGCGGCGATCAAGAGCACGCCGGGAATCGAGTTGAGCACGGTGTACAGATACTGGATCAGGTCATCGACCCAGCCCCGGAAATAACCGGCAACGATGCCCAGCACCACCGCCAGCGGCAGCATCACCAGCGTCGTCACCAGGCCGATGATCAGCGCCGTGCGCACGCTCTTGAGAATCTGGTAAAGCACGTCCTGGCCGACCTTGTCGGTGCCGAAGACGTGGTAATCGCCGGCCAGCAGGAAGACCGGCAACAGCACCAGCAGCATCGCGCCGAGCGTCGCCAGCACGGCATTCCAGGCAAAGCGTGTGCGCCCGCGCCAGACCGCCGCCCAGCCACCGCAACGCGCCGCTACCAGCGCGGTCAGGGCCAGCCAGACGAGCGCCGCCAGGCCGACCGCACGCAAGGCGGTCATGGCGACATCGCCACCTCGTTGCGCCGGATCGTCGAGATGCACGCCGCCGAACTTCAGGCGCGGGAATTCGCGCACCGTGCCGACACCGGGCACCTCCGTCGTTTCCTTGGCATGCAGGTGAGTGGCCAGCGGCGACGAATAGGTCTTTTCGTTTTCGGTGCGCAAGGGGCCGACCAGCGCGTCGAGCACCGACAGCACCTCGATCGCGTATTGCGTCTGCTCGCCCGGCTGGCCCGCCAGCGCCGGCCGGTAATGCAGCGAATCGAGCAGGCCGACCAGCACGAAGGCCAGCAGCACGGTCGCCGACGCCATCCCCGGACGGCTGGCGCCGACCCGCCGCCAGGCGGCGAGCAAGGGCGGGCTGCGGGAAATCAGCACACCCAGCCCGACACCGGCTGCCAGCAGCAGCCAGACCAGGATATCGGACCACAGGACGACGATCTGGAAGTCGCTCATGAGAACCGTATCCGCGGATCGACCAGGGTGTAGGAAATGTCGGTCAGGATCAGGCCGACGATGTACAGCACCGAGCCGATGAAGACCATCGAGCGGACCACGGCAAAGTCCTGGGCGTTGATCGCGTCGATGGTGTAGCTGCCCAGCCCGGGGATGCCGAAGAAAGATTCGGTCAGCAGCGAGCCCATGAACAGCAGCGGAATGACCACGACGACGCCGGTCAGGATGGGAATCATCGCGTTGCGCAGGATGTGGCGGAAGAACACCACGGTCTCGGCCAGCCCCTTGGCGCGGGCCGTGCGCACGTAGTCCTTCGACACTTCCTCAAGGAAGATGGTCCGGTACCAGCGCGTCGACGAGCCGATCCCGGAAACGACGCCGATGAACACCGGCAGGATCAGGAAGCGCCAGGCGTCGAGCCCGTCGCCAAAGCCCGAAATGGGCACCAGTTTCCACACCTTGGCGATCAGGTACTGGCCGCCGATGATGTAGAACAGTCCGGAAATCGACATCAGCGCGACGCACAGCACGACGCCCCAGAAATCCAGCGCCGTCGCCCGGAAGAAAGCCAGCAGCAAGGCCAGGCTGACCGTCACGAACATGCCAAGGATGAAGGTCGGCAAGGCAATCGCCAGCGACGGCCACATCCGCGCCTTGATTTCGCGGGCAATGTCGCGACCGTCGTCGGCCCGGCCGAAATCGCCGACGAACATGCGCACCGACTTCTCGAAGAAGATCGTCTCGGTCAGCGTACCGACACCGCCGGCCGCGGCATTGACGAACAGCGGCTTGTCGTAACCGCGGTCGGCCTTCCACTTCTCGATCGCCTCCGGCGTCACCCGCTTGACGCCGAGCTGCATGCGCGCCATGTCATCCGGCGTGTTCACGATGAAGAACAGCGCGAAGGTAATGAGGTTGACGCCGATCAGGATCGGCAAGGCGTACAACAGGCGTCGGAAGATATAGGCAAGCATCGTCGGCGATTATCGCAGAAGTCCCGCCGCCGTCATCACTCAGGGAAGCGCCAGGCCGCCGGCACGCTGGCGGCGGACGAAGAACAGGAAAGCCAGGGCACCGAGGTTCATGGTCAGCGCATAAACCACGCTGGGCACGGCCAGCTCGGCCTGGCGGAACAGCGAAATGGCGACGAAGATGCCCATCCCGGCATTCTGCAGGCCGCACTCCAGCGAGATGGCGATGTTTTCCCGGCGCGCCAGCCCGGCCGCCCAGGCCAGCAGCGCGCCACCGAGCATGGCGACGACGTTGAGCAGCACGGTCGCCGCCCCGACCTCGGGCAGGCCGGCGACGATGGTCTGGCGATGACTGATGAAGGTGACAACGACAATGGCGATGAAGAAACCGGTCGCCAGCCGGCTGACCCAGGCCTCGCCGCGTTCGCCGATCAGGCCGGCGCGCAAGCGCAGCAACATGCCGGCGATCACCGGCAGGGTTGTCACCAGCAGCACACCGGCCAGCAACTTGCCCAGCGGCATGTCGCCCGGCCGGAACAAGGCGCCCGCCGGCAAGCCCCCCGTCTGCCAGAGCATCAGGAGGTTGATCACCAACGGCAGGGTCAGCGCCGCGAGCAGGCTGCTGATCGTCGTCATGACCAGCGACAGGGCGGTGTTGCCGCGTGCCAGATAGGTCAGGAAAGCCGAACTGACGCCCCCCGGACAGGCGGCGAGGATGACCAGACCAAGCAGCATCGTCGGCGACAACCCGAGGCCCAGACCAATCGCCAGGGCCACCAGCGGCAGCAGGAAAACCTGGGCCACCAGGCCGACGCCGAGCGCCCGCCAGTCGCCCAGCACCGCCCGGAAATCGGCCACACGCAAGGACAAGCCGAGCGAAAACATGATGAAGGCCAGGGCCAGCGGCAGGAAAAGGGTGTCGATCATGGGCGTGGAATCAAGGGCCTTGAGGTAATATCAGCGTCATCAGCCATCAGGGAGCGGAACGATCGTGCGACACCCGCAGACGACAGCCGAAAAAAAAGCCGGCGCATCGGCCAGCTCTGTTTTTCCTGAATCCTTGCTGGCGGAGAGGGAGGGATTCGAACCCTCGGTACCTTTCAGTACGCCTGATTTCGAGTCAGGTACAATCGACCACTCTGCCACCTCTCCGCAGCGGCCGAGATAATAGCACAGCTTATGCGAGGATTTAACAGGCTCGTCACGATTTTGGTCATCTCATTGACCTTGAGCGCCTGCGGCGACACCCTGCCCTTCCCCACACCCGGCGGCCAGGATCTGGTCGTCGTCACCCAGACCGGGCCGTTGACCTACAGTGCCGACGAAGCCGGCGCGGCAACCGGACTGGAACACGACCTGACCCGGCTGCTGGCCGAAGAGCTCGGTGTCGCGGTGCGCCACGAGGTCATCGAACCGGGCGAGATCGGCGACCGACTCAACGGCCGCGGCTACCATCTCGCTGCCGCCTGGCTGTCGCCGGCAGCCGATACCGGGATCGAATCGACGCCACCGCTGTTCAGCACGCACGACATCCTGGCCCAGCACGAGGCCTCGCTGCCGCTGCAATCCCTCGATCAGCTCAGCGGCAAGACAGTCCATGTCCTGGCCGGCACCCGGCAGGCGGCAACGATGCAGCGGCTGGCCCAGGAAATTCCCGAGCTGACCGTCGAGGTGGTCGACCAGGGCGACATCCTCGACCTGCTCGAAGCCCTGGGTGAACAGAAGGTCAGCTACGTCGCCATGGACGGGCACCTGGAAGAACTCGCCAACCAGTACGTACCCTCGCTGCGCAGCACGCTGAAACTCAGCGAAGCCGCGCCCATCGTGTGGTGGCTGGGCAAATCGCCGAACCCGGAATTACGCGCGCGGGTCACCGCCTTCATCGAGAAAGTGCGCCAGGACGGCACGCTGAACCGGCTGAAGGAACGCTACTTCGGTCATGTCCGGCGCCTCAAGCAGGCGGATGTGGAGAAATTCCTCGGCCAGATCAGGACCACCCTGCCGGCGCTACGCAAGCATTTCCAGGAGGCCGAACGGCAGACCGGCATCGACTGGCGCCTGATCGCCGCGCTGGCCTACCAGGAATCGCACTGGGACCCGTTCGCCACCAGCTACACCAACGTCCGCGGCCTGATGATGCTCACCGAGGAGACCGCCGACCGGCTCGGCGTCGGCAACCGGCTCGATGCGCGCGAAAGCATCATCGGCGGCGCCCGTTACCTGAACATCCTGCGCGACGGGCTGGCCGACGTTCCGGAACCTGACCGCACCTGGCTGGCGCTGGCCGGCTACAACATCGGCCCCGGCCACCTGAACGCGGCGCGGACCATCGCCCGCCAGCTCAAGGCCGATGCCGATGCCTGGTACGACATGAAACGCGTCCTGCCCCTGCTGGCCCGGCCGCAATATTACAGCCGGCTGAAGTCCGGCCGGGCGCGCGGCGGCGAAGCGGTGATCATGACCGAAAACATCCGCAGCTACTACGACATCCTGTCGCGCAACGAGCCGCCGCTAAGTGCCGCCGATCAGGCGCCCAGGCTTTCCAGACCGCCCATGTAGGGACGCAGCACGGCCGGAATGGTGACGCTGCCGTCGGCCTGCTGGTTGTTCTCGAGAATCGCCACCAGGGTACGACCGACGGCCAGACCGGAGCCGTTCAGCGTGTGGCAGATTTCCGGCTTGTTCTTGTCGTTGCGGAAGCGCGCCTGCATGCGGCGGGCCTGGAAGGCGCCGAAATTGGAGCACGACGAGATTTCGCGATAAGTATTCTGCGCCGGCAGCCAGACTTCCAGGTCGTAGGTCTTGGCGGCGGAGAAGCCCATGTCGCCAGAACACAGCACCATGCGGCGGTACGGCAGTTCCAGCTTTTCCAGGATGACTTCGGCGTGACGGGTCAGTTCCTCATGCGCCGCTGCCGACATGTCCGGATGGACGATCTGCACCAACTCGACCTTGTCGAACTGGTGCTGACGGATCATGCCGCGCACGTCGCGACCGCCCGAACCGGCTTCCGAACGGAAACACGGCGTGTGGCAGACGAACTTCAGCGGCAGCGCTTCGGCCGCCAGGATTTCGTCGCGGACGATGTTGGTCACCGGCACTTCGGCGGTCGGAATCAGGTAGAGCGGATCCTGGTCGCCGCGCAGGACCTTGAACAGGTCTTCCTCGAACTTGGGCAGCTGGCCGGTGCCGTACAGGCTGGCGGCATTGACCAGATACGGCGCGTAGAGCTCGGTGTAGCCGTGCTCGGCGGTATGCGTGTCGAGCATGAACTGGGCGAGCGCGCGGTGCAGGCGGGCCAGGCCGCCCTTCAACAGCGAGAAGCGGGCGCCGGAAATCTTGGCGGCGGTGGCGAAATCGAGCTGGCCGATGGCTTCGCCGACATCGGTGTGATCCTTGACCGGGAAATCGAAAACGCGCGGCGTGCCCCAGCGCTTGATCTCGACGTTGGCGGTTTCGTCGGCACCGACCGGCACCGACGCGTCGGGAATGTTCGGCAGCGCCGCGAGGATGGCGTTGAACTCGCCGAGCAGTTCGGTCAGCCGCGCTTCGGAAGCCTTCAGCTCGTCGCCCAGCGCGCCGACCTGGGCCATGACCTCGGACGCATCCTTGCCCTGCCCCTTCAACATGCCGATCTGCTTGGACAGGCTGTTGCGCTGCGCCTGCAGGTCCTGGGTACGGGTCTGCAGCGTCTTGCGCTCGGCTTCGAGCGCCGAGAAGGCGGAGAAGTCGATCGGCTTGCCACGCTTGGCAAGGCCTTCGGCGACGGCATCGAGGTTGGAGCGGAGTTGTTGGATGTCGAGCATGGTGGTTCCCGGAAAACAGCGGCATTCTTGAAGCGGCGAATTATACGCGAGGCCGGAAACGCCGGAACCGGACAGCTCAGCGGTTATCATTCGGTTTTTGCCCTGCCCTCACGCCATTTCGCCCATGTTTTCGCTGCTGCCCCGCGCCACGACCGGCCTGCTCGCCGCCCTGCTGCTCGCCCTCCCCGCCCACGCTGCCGACCGCAGCGTCACCAATGCCTGGTGCGACGACCTCGGCCGACGGCTGCGCAGCGTCTCTGCAGAAAACTGCCGCAGCCAGGATTTCGTCGCCGTCAGCGAGCGCACCAGCGGCGGCCGGGCGCTCGTCCTGCGCGACATCCCCGCTGCCCGCAAGACCGTCAATCCGCCGCGCGTGCTGATCATCGGCGGCATCCATGGTGACGAGCTGACGTCGGTCTCGATCGTCTTCCGCTGGCTGGAATGGATACGCGAGCCCAAGGCAGGAAAGTACGTCTGGCGCGTGATTCCGGCATCGAACCCGGACGGCCTGCACAACCGGCCGTCGACCCGCGCCAACGGCCGCGGCGTCGACCTCAACCGCAACTTCCCGACCCCGGACTGGGAACAGGATGCGCACAAGTACTGGATCGAGCGCACCCGGCGCGACCCGCGCCGCTACCCCGGCGATGCCGCCGGCTCGGAAATCGAGACACGCTGGCTGGAGCAGCAGATCGAGGCGTTCAAGCCGGACGTCATCATCAGCGTGCACGCTCCTTACAACCTGCTCGACTACGACGGCCCGGCACCGCAGCCGCTGCGCTTCGGCCGGCTGGCGCTCAACCGGCTGGGCGTCTACCCCGGCTCGCTGGGCAACTACGGCGGCCATTACAAGAGCGTGCCGGTGGTCACCATCGAACTGCCGCACGCCACGACGATGCCGCCGCTACGCGACCAGCGCACGATGTGGGACGACATGCTCGGCTGGATGGACCGCAACATCAAGGCCGGCAACGGCCAAGCGGCCTTCGGTCAGCCCGGCGGGCGCCCGGAACAGTACGGACCGCATCGCGGCCCGGGCGCCGTCGATCACCGTAAGATCGACTGAGCCCTACTTCTTGCCCGCCTTGCGATCCAGATCGCGCAGGTGGGCGAGCTTCTCGCCGATCTTGCCCTCCAGCCCGCGCGGCGTCGGCGCGTACCAGCCGGGCTCCGGCATGCCGTCCGGCAGGTAGCTCTCACCGGCGGCGTAGGCCTCCGGCTCGTCGTGCGCGTAGCGGTAAGCCTTGCCGTAGCCGAGTTCCTTCATCAGCTTGGTCGGCGCATTGCGCAGATGCACCGGCACCGGCCGTGAACCATCCTTGGCGACGAAGGCGCGCGCCGCGTTGTAGGCGTTGTAGCCGGCGTTCGACTTGGCCGCCACCGCCAGGTAAGTCACCGCCTGCGCCAGCGCCAGCTCGCCTTCCGGCGAACCCAGACGCTCGTAGGTTTCGGCCGCGTCGTTGGCAATCTGCATGGCACGCGGATCGGCCAGACCGATGTCTTCCCAGGCCATGCGGATGATCCGCCGCGCCAGATAACGCGGGTCGGCACCGCCGTCGAGCATGCGGCAGAACCAGTACAGCGCACCGTCCGGGCTGGAACCACGCACCGACTTGTGCAGCGCCGAAATCTGGTCGTAGAAGGCGTCGCCGCCCTTGTCGAAACGGCGCAGGTTCTGCGCCATGGTGGCTTCGATGAAGGCGCCGTCGACCGCCGAAACACCCGCCGCCCGCGCCGCCGTGCGCACCTGTTCGAGCAGGTTGAGCAGGCGCCGCGCGTCGCCGTCGGCCAGCCCGATCAGGCGCGTCTTTGCTTCCTCGTCAAACGCCAGATCGGCCAGCGCCCGCGCCTGGGCACGGTCGAACAATTGCCCCATCTCGGCCTCGTCGAGCGACTTCAGCACATAGACCGAAGCCCGCGACAACAGCGCCGAATTGACCTCGAACGAGGGGTTTTCAGTCGTCGCACCGATGAAGGTGAACAGCCCGCTTTCGACAAAAGGCAGAAAGCCGTCCTGCTGCGACTTGTTGAAACGGTGAATTTCATCGACGAAGAGGATGGTCCGCTTGCCCTGCGCCTTCCACAACTCGGCCTGCGCCACCGCCTCGCGCACTTCCTTGATCCCGGAGAACACCGCCGACAGGGCAATGAACTCGCACTGGAACTGCGTCGCCATCATCCGCGCCAGCGTGGTTTTGCCCACACCCGGCGGCCCCCACAGGATCATCGAATGCGGCTGCCCGGACGCAAACGCCAGACGCAGCGGCTTGCCCGGCCCGAGCAGATGCTGCTGGCCGATCACTTCATCCGGCGTCTGCGGGCGTAGCTGTTCGGCCAATGGCGCGGAACGGTCGACTTCGTTGGTGGAAAACAAATCGCTCATAACCTCAGCCCCAAGCACGCGAAAACACTTCATCCAGCGCGGCGACGATGACCTCGCCTTCGGCAGCCAGCGAAGCGACGCATGGCCCCAGCGCATCGAGCGGCACGGAAACGATTTCCAGCGGATTCAGGATCACCTTGCGCCCCTCGACGAAAAACTCCGGCGTCACCCGCGACGCCGGCAAACTCACTTGCTGCTGCGCCACATCGCTGGCCACCAGCGGTACCACGACCCGGCGTCGACGCTCATCGAAGACCGCCGACTGCACAACTACGACAAAGGGAATCAGCGCCGCATGCCGCCCGGCGTTGCGATGCACGTCGAACTGGCTCATAGCGTCGAATGCTCGTCGGCAAACGAACCGTTCAGCGCCTCCAGGCGGTTCCACGCCTCGGCCACCGCCGCATAGTGCTGGCGCTGCTCGTCGCGGCGCAGGCGCTCGCGCTCGACGAACTCGGCCAGCAAAGCATCGACCGTGGCCGACAGATTGGCGGTGTACTGCCGCGCCCGCTCGACGTTGCCCTCATTGAGCAACAAATTGACCGGGCGCTTGGCCGGCGAGGTTTGGGGCAGCGATTTCATCAGGCAATCTCCTCTGCGCATGGTATGCGCAGCAAAAAAATAAATCCACTCAGCGCACCGCATCCAGCGGCGACACCACACCCCGCCCGCCCCGGTTGAGCACATGCGTGTAGCCTAGGGCCTCCGCTGGGCACTGCTCGACAACACCCCGCGCAACGCCCTTTCACTACAAGGTTAGTACTCTCATCAGATCAACATGCGCTATCAAGGTCGAATTACCACATGGAAAAATGACAAAGGCTTTGGATTCATCACGCCCAACAGCGGTGGCGAGCAGGTCTTTGTGCACATCAACTCGTTTTCCAGCCGGCAGCGGCGACCGGAAGCAAACGTACTCGTCACCTACGAACTCACGGTCGATGGAAAGGGGCGCTCGCAAGCGAAGACTGTTGCATTCGTTGGCGAACGGCCGACACCGCCTAAAGCTCAGGGGCGCAGCAATCTTCCCCCGCTATTCGCAGCTTGTTTCTTGGTCTTTCTCGTTGGTGCTGTCGCGGCTGGCCGACTCCCAGGTACGGTCCTCGCGCTATACGCTGTCGCCAGCATCATTGCCTTCTTCGCCTACGCATTCGATAAATCCGCAGCCCTACGGAATCGATGGCGAACCCAAGAAAGCACATTGCATTTATTCGCTCTTTTCGGTGGCTGGCCCGGCGCCCTGGCCGCGCAGCGATTACTTCGGCACAAATCAGCCAAAGCGTCGTTTCAAGCCACGTTTTGGATCACCGTAGTGCTCAATTGCGGAGCACTCGGCTGGTTTTTATCGCCCTCAGGCGCTAAAACTCTCAACGCTTTGGTCGGTGCCCTGTAAGGACCAGCCTCGCTTCAAACAAACCGTAGCGGCAACGAAGCGCTTGATATTCCATATGACTCACGGCACGATATCGTCATTTTCGACGATCTACCATGCCTTGGGGAGAGCGGTTAAGTGAACGAACAGGCGCGGCGATTATAGATACAGGCAAGCTTGACGACCAATATTGAGTGTTGAAATGAAATATATTTTTCTATCTGTTCTGGCACTGTCCCTATTCGCGTGCTCGGATAAAGAACCAGTCACTTCCGTAATCACTAAATCCACGGATGGCAAGAGATACACCAATGCCTACTTTGACATCCAGGTCGACAAGCCAGAAGGCTGGTTCGCCCAGGACCCGGAGCAAACAATAAAACAGAGTTCGCAAGGGGCCCGCGTGGTGGCGGGCGAAGACAAGAACATGAAAGCCATTCTGGCAGAGTCGATCAAAACGACCGTGCCAATATTCGCTTTTTTCAAACATGAACCTGGCACACCGGTTAAATTCAATCCAAGCGTAATAGCCGTTGCCGAGAATATCGAAGTCATGCCGGGTATAAAAACCGGCTGCGACTATCTATTCCACGCACGTTCCTTGCTGAAAAACGCAGCAATCGAAATGGAAGTTGACGATGACTGCCATACGGAAACTATCAGCAACGCGCCGCTCGGATATTTCGACGCCCGCATAAGCGTTAATGGTGCAGATATTTATCAGAAATATTATGCCTGCATCAAAAACCAGCACGCTTTATCTTTCATTCAAACCTACTTCGACGATCAGAGTAGATCAGAAGTCGACCAGGTAATCAGCTCCCTGCTGTTGTCCTGCCAATAATCCTGAAACGCGCTGCTATTCGCCGATCACGTCGCTGCCCGGCGGCGGCGTGAAGCGGAACAGCCCGGCTGCCAGCGCCGGGTTGCGTTCGCCGCGCAGCAGGCGGATGTGCGTGGTCTGGCCGAAGTTATCGTGCAGTTCCATCGCCTTCATGTCGCGCCCGGCCATGCCGATGCGCACCTTCTCGAAGCCGCTGTCGGCGGATTTCGGGATGGCCTCGACCCAGGCCAGGCCGTCGGCGTCGCCGGCTTCCCTGAGCGTGAAATTCTTTTCCAGTTCGTTGCTGCCGGCGAGCAGCGCGGCCGGCGAGCCGCCGATGGCCTGGCCGGCCTGACGGACCGTCACCTGTTGCAGTTCGGGATCGTGAATCCAGATTTTCTGGCCGTCGCCGACGACGAGTTGCGGATAGGGCTTGAGGATTTCCCAGCGCAGCTTGCCCGGTCGCTGGATGGCCAGCGTCCCCGACGACTCCTGCGGCTTGCGGCCGTTGCGGGCGATCACCGCCTGCTCGAAATCGGCCTTGTAGCTGCGCGTGTCGTTGAGGAAAGCGCGCAGTTGGTCGATGGCACCGGCGTGGGCGAGGATGGGCAGCGCGGCGAAGGCGGCGGTGGCGATGAGTTGGCGGACGAGTTTCATGGGCGCAGCTTACGCCGGCACGATGGCCGGCGCTGTGTCAGTGTGTAAGTTTTTGTATTGGCCGCCGGGAAATCATTCGGCCGGCTTCTTCATCAGCACTTCGCGACCGCCGCGACCGTCCATGGCCGACACCAAACCGGCGTTCTCCATGGCTTCGATGAGGCGGGCCGAGCGGTTGTAGCCGATGCGCAGGTGACGCTGGACGAGCGAGATCGAGGCGCGCTGATTCTTGAGCACGATGTCCACGGCCTGGTCGTAAAGCGGATCGCTCTCGGCGTCGCCAGCCCCGCCCTCGCCCGCTTCACCGCCGCCTTCGTCATCGCCGGCAGCACCGTTGAGGATGTCCTCGACGTATTCCGGGGCGCCGGTGGTCTTGAGGTGCTCGACGACGCGATGCACTTCGTCGTCGGAAACGAAAGCGCCGTGAACGCGGGTCGGGTAGCCGGTGCCGGGCGCGAGATAGAGCATGTCGCCCTGGCCGAGCAATGCCTCGGCGCCCATCTGGTCGAGGATGGTGCGCGAGTCGATCTTGCTGGAGACCTGGAAGGACAGCCGGGTCGGGATGTTGGCCTTGATCAGGCCGGTGATCACGTCGACCGACGGGCGCTGCGTCGCCAGCACCAGGTGGATGCCGGCGGCGCGGGCCTTCTGCGCCAGGCGGGCGATCTGTTCCTCGACCTTCTTGCCGACGACCATCATCAGGTCGGCCAGTTCGTCGATGATGACGACGATGTACGGCATGTGCTTGAGCGGCTCCGGGGCTTCCGGCGTCAGCGACAGCGGATTGGGAATGTGCTCGCCGCGCTTCTCGGCGTCCTTGATCTTGGTGTTGAGGCCGGCGATGTTGCGCACGCCCATCGCCGACATCAGCTTGTAGCGCTTTTCCATCTCGGTGACGCACCAGTGCAGCGCGTTGGCCGCCTGCTTCATGTCGGTGACGACCGGCGCCAGCAGGTGCGGGATACCCTCGTAGATGGAGAGTTCGAGCATCTTGGGGTCGACCATGATCAGGCGGACGTTTTCCGGCTCGGACTTGTAGAGCATCGACAGGATCATCGCATTGACGCCGACCGACTTGCCCGAACCGGTGGTGCCGGCGACCAGCAGGTGCGGCGTCTTGGCCAGGTCGGCGACCACCGGCAGGCCACCGATGTCCTTGCCCAGGCAGACGGTCAGCGGGCTGCTCATGTCGTTGTACGGCTTGCTGGAAATGATCTCTGAGAGCTTCACCGTCTGCCGCTTCGGGTTCGGCAGTTCGAGCGCCATGCACGACTTGCCGGGCACGGTTTCGACGACGCGGATCGAGACCATGGCCAGCGCCCGCGCCAGGTCGCGCGCCAGGTTGACGATCTGGGCGCCCTTGACGCCGACCGCCGGTTCGATTTCGTAGCGGGTGATGACCGGGCCGGGCATCGCCGCCAGCACCTTGACCTGAACGCCGAAGTCGGCGAGTTTGCGTTCGATCAGGCGCGACGTGTATTCCAGCGTTTCCGGGCTGACCGTCTCGGTCGGCGGCGGCGCCGGGTCGAGCAGGTGCAGCGGCGGCAGGGTGCCGCCGATGATCGCCTCGGGGAAGAGCAACGCCTGCTTCTCGCGCTCGACGCGCTTCTCGGCCTTCTTCGAGACCGGCACTTCGACCGGGGCCGGCGGCTCGATGAAGATCGGCTCATGCAGTTCGACGCGCAGCTTCTCTTCCTGAACGACGACTTCGCGCTGCTGCGCGACTTCGCGCCCGATCTTGCGGTCGCGCCAGGCGTCGATGCGGCCGTAGACGAAGAGGACCAGCGCTTCGAGGATCAGACCGAGTTTTTCGAAGGCCCACAGCCAGGACATGCCGGCAAAGGCGCTCCAGGCGGCGGCCATGACAGCCAGCAGGAACAGCGTGGCGCCGGTGAAACCGAGTGTGTCGGCCAGCCAGCGGCTGAGCTCGAGGCCGACCATGCCGCCGGGAGCCAGCGGCAGTTGGGCCTGCAGGGTATGGAAACGCAGCGCTTCGAGCGCGGTGCTGGCGAGCAGCAAGGCCAGGAAACCGGGAATCGCCAGGTAGGGCGACGGCGGCAGTTTCTCGGGATGGCCGTGCAGGCGGCGGAAGCCCCACCACACGGTCATGCCGAGCAGCACCACCCACCACCAGGCGGACAGGCCGAAAACGTAAAGCATCAGGTCGGCCACCCAGGCCCCGGCGCGGCCGGCCGGGTTCTGCAGGCCGGCCGCGCCGACCGCGTGCGACCAGCCCGGATCGCTGCGCTGGAAGCCCCACAGGGCCATCACCAGGAATACCGCCAGCGCGCCAACACCGAGCCAGCGGGATTCCTGCAGCAGGCTACCGATCTTGTCGGGCATCGGACTGGGGTCGTTTCTCTTGGCCATCGGCTTTTCCTCTACCGCTTCCGGCTTAGTCGAAAACGGGCTAAATCATTTTGCGTCATACAGTTAGCATGGAATTATAAACTGCTTTGATAGATCGGTTACGAAGCTCGACAAAACGATCCTCCATTAGCCGGCTATAATTTTCGCCGATCCTATCCTCAGGCAGAAAAAAGACATGAGCACACGTCACACCCCGCTGATCATTCTCGGTTCCGGCCCGGCCGGCTACACCGCCGCCGTTTACGCCGCCCGCGCCAACCTGAAGCCGGTGCTGATCACCGGCATGGCCCAGGGCGGGCAGCTGATGACCACCACCGAAGTCGATAACTGGCCGGCCGACGCCGACGGCGTCCAGGGTCCTGAACTGATGCAGCGCTTCGAGAAGCACGCCACCCGCTTCGACACCGAAATCATCTTCGACCACATCCACACGACGAAACTGACTGAAAAGCCGTTCACGCTGATCGGCGACGCCGGCACCTACACCTGCGACGCGCTGATCATCGCCACCGGCGCTTCCGCCATGTACCTCGGCCTGCCGTCCGAACAGGCCTTCCAGGGCAAAGGCGTGTCCGCCTGCGCCACCTGCGACGGTTTCTTCTACCGCAACAAGCCGGTCGCCGTCGTCGGCGGCGGCAACACGGCGGTCGAGGAAGCGCTCTACCTGGCCAACATCGCCAGCCATGTCACGCTGATCCACCGCCGCGACAAGTTCAAGGCCGAGAAGATCATGCAGGACAAGCTGTTCCAGAAGGAGAAGGAAGGCAAGGTCACGATCCTGTGGAACAGCACGCTCGACGAAGTGCTCGGCGACGATTCCGGCGTCACCGGCCTGGCCGTCAAGCATGTGCAGACCGGCGAAGTGAAGCAGGTCGACGTGCATGGCGTGTTCATCGCCATCGGCCACAAGCCGAACACCGACATCTTCGCCGGCCAGCTTGAGATGGATCACGGCTACATCGTCACCCAGGCCGGCCGCACCGGCAACGCCACGCAGACCAGCATCCCGGGCGTGTTCGCGGCCGGCGACGTCCAGGACCAGATCTACAAGCAGGCCTGCACCTCGGCCGCCAGCGGTTGCATGGCCGCACTCGACGCCGAGCGCTACCTCGACAACCTTGGCCACCAAGCCTGACCCAGGCTCGCTGAAGGACGGCCTGCGGGCCGTCTGGCGACAACGCGCGGCGGCTCCGGTCGCTGCGCCGCCGGCCAAACCGGCCAAACCGCCGGCCAGTTCCGGCAACGAGGCAGACGAACAGGCCTTGTTCCGCCAGGCCGTAGCCGGCACCCAAGTGCTGCCCGACGCCAATCGCGTGACCCTGGCCAAACCGCCGTCACGACGCATCGTTGCCGCCCGCTCCTTGGCCGACGACAATCAGCCAAGGCGCCGCATCGCCGGCGACGATACCCTGCCCGCCGGCTGGCAGGACGATACCCGCCCGCGCCGCCTACCCGACGACCCCGAGCAGGCCGCCTTCATGCTGGCGATGAGCGGCGTCGCGCCCTTGCCCGACAAGAATCTGGCCGAGTTGAACAAGCCGACGCCAAAGCCGGCTCCCCAGCAATCGCTGGCCGACCGCCAGGCCGTGCTGCGCGAAAGCCTGCACGCTCCGATCGCACTCCAGGATCGGCTCGAAGGCGGCGACGAGCCGGCCTACCTGCGCGACGGGCTGGCGCAGACCATCCTGCGCGACCTGCGCCGGGGCCGCTGGGTGATTCAGGACGAAGTCGACCTGCACGGGCTGAACCGCGAACAGGCCCGCCACCTGGTTGCCGGCTTCCTGCATACCTGCCTGCACCAGGGCAAGCGCTGCGTGCGCATCGTGCATGGCAAGGGCCACGGCTCGCCGCACAAGCTGTCGATCCTGCGCCAGCTGGTACGCGGCTGGCTGGCCCAGCGCAACGAGGTGCTCGCCTACTGTCAGACCAAACCCCAGGACGGCGGCGAAGGCGCCCTGCTGGTCCTGCTGCGCGCGCCCAGGGGATGAAAAAAATGCGCCCCGCAGGGCGCATTCGGTGCTCCCGGGTTGGCCTCAGACGATCAAGGGCACGATCAGCAGCGCCACCAGGTTGATGATCTTGATCAGCGGATTGACCGCGGGGCCGGCCGTATCCTTGTAGGGATCGCCGACGGTGTCGCCGGTAACCGCAGCCTTGTGGGCGTCCGAGCCCTTGCCGCCGTAATGACCATCCTCGATGTACTTCTTGGCGTTGTCCCAGGCACCGCCGCCGGTGGTCATCGAAATCGCCACGAACAGGCCGGTCACAATGGTACCGACGAGCAGGCCGCCCAGCGCCTGCGGGCCGAGCAGCAGGCCGACGACAATCGGCACGGCGACCGGCAGGATCGACGGAATCATCATTTCCTTGATCGCGGCGACGGTCAGCATGTCGACGGCTCGTGAGTAATCCGGCTTGGCCGTGCCTTCCATGATCCCCGGGATTTCCTTGAACTGGCGCCGGACTTCGACGACCACGGCACCGGCCGAACGGCCGACCGCTTCCATGGCCATGGCACCGAACAGGTAGGGAATCAGACCGCCGATGAAGAGGCCGATGATCACCATGTGGTTGGACAAATCGAAGGTGATGCCGGTCAGTCCGGCCGCTTCAAGGCCGTGGGTGTAGTCGGCGAACAGCACCAGCGCGGCCAGACCAGCCGAGCCGATGGCGTAGCCCTTGGTCACCGCCTTGGTGGTGTTGCCGACGGCGTCGAGCGGATCGGTCACCGCGCGCACTTCCGGCGGCAGTTCGGCCATTTCGGCAATGCCGCCGGCGTTGTCGGTGATCGGACCGTAGGCGTCGAGGGCGACAACGATACCGGCCATCGACAGCATCGAGGTGGCAGCAATCGCCAGGCCGTACAAGCCACCGACCGAATACGCCGCCCAGATCGAGGCGCACACGGAAAGCACCGGCAGCGCCGTAGCCTTCATCGAAATGCCGATCCCGGCGATGATGTTGGTCGCATGCCCGGTCTGACAGGCCGAGGCCACGTGCTTGACCGGACCGTACTCGGTGCCGGTGTAGTACTCGGTGATCCACACCATCGCCGCCGTCAGCACCAGGCCGATGATGGCACAGGTGAACATGGTGCCGGTGGTGATGCCCGCTGCCGGGTCGCCGGCGCCAATCAGCCACGAGGTCACCGGGTAGTAGAAGGCCAGCGCCAGCACACCGGCCACGATCAGCCCCTTGTACAGGGCGCCCATGATCTTGCCGCCGTCGGAAGTCTTGACGAAGTAGCAGCCGACGATGGAGGCGATGATGGAGACGGCACCCAGCGCCAACGGATAGAGGATCAGCGCGTCGCCCAGTCCGGGGAAGGCCTTGAGCGTGAGTGCGCCGAGCACCATGGTGGCGACCACGGTCACCACGTAGGTCTCGAACAGGTCGGCAGCCATGCCGGCGCAGTCGCCAACGTTGTCGCCGACATTGTCGGCGATCACCGCCGGGTTGCGCGGATCGTCCTCGGGAATGCCGGCCTCGACCTTGCCGACCAGGTCGGCGCCGACATCAGCGCCCTTGGTGAAGATGCCGCCCCCGAGGCGGGCAAAGATGGAAATCAGCGAGGAGCCGAAAGCCAGGCCGATCAGCGCGTGCAGCGCCGTGTCCTGGTTCAGCCCGAAGGCCAGCAGACCGCCGTAATAGCCGGCAACGCCGAGCAGGCCCAGACCGACCACCAGCATGCCGGTGATCGCCCCGCCCTTGAAGGCCACGTCCAGTGCCGGCGCAATGCCCCCGCGAGCTGCCTCGGCAGTACGCACATTGGCCCGCACGGAAACGTTCATGCCGATGAAGCCGGCAGCACCGGACAGCACCGCACCGATGACGAAGCCAACGGCCGTCGCCATGCCCAGGAAGATGGCGATCAGCACCGCCATCACCACGCCGACCATCGCAATGGTCTTGTACTGACGATTCAGGTAGGCCGCAGCCCCTTCCTGGATCGCCTTGGCGATTTCCTGCATGCGCGCGTTCCCCGCCGGCAATGCAAGAATGGAACGACTGGACAACCAGCCGTAGACGACCGCCAATGAAGCACATAACAACGCCAACCACAATGCAGAAGACATCATTTCCCCTCTCTCTGAACGGACAAACAAGTGAACAGGCTATTTCTCCGAAAAACCTTCCGGACAGCAAGAAACGACGCGAGGCAAATCGCGTCGTTTGCGGAAGTGAAGGAAAACGGGGGGTGGTCGGTCTGTGCCGACAGGGGTCTTGCCCTGGAAACTGCCTTGATCGCGGCAGCACTTCCTGTTTCTGCGAGGAAGGCCGGCCGCGTCGTCATGCGCTGACCCTTAGTTCAGGGACGTGACACGATCGGACACGCCGATCCTGCCATCGTCACACACCCTGGGGTGTGTGGGGAAGACTGGGGATGCGTGACGGCACATGCCGCCACATCTTCTCTCTGCCTGAATGATGCTCATGAAATCCCGCTTGCCACTGAATCGTTGGAGAAACCTGACTGACGGACGAGGGGGCATGCCCCTCTGGTGGGGAAAATTACCCCCTTTTCCGGACTCGGTCAAACGGTTTGCTCAGGCTTGATGTAAATAAGCCGCAAGCGGGAAAAAAGAACAATGTCAGATGGCGGCTTCGTTGGTTTCGCCGGTACGGATGCGGACCACCTGCTCGACCGAGGTGACAAAGATCTTGCCGTCACCGATCTTGCCGGTGCGCGCCGCCTTGACGATGGCATCGATGGCCGGATCGACCTGTTCGGTGGCAACAACGATTTCGATCTTGATCTTGGGCAGGAAATCGACGACATACTCGGCGCCGCGATACAACTCGGTATGACCCTTCTGGCGGCCAAAACCCTTGACCTCGGTCACGGTCAAGCCGGTGATGCCGACCTCGGACAGGGCTTCACGGACTTCGTCGAGCTTGAACGGCTTGATGATGGCTTCGATTTTTTTCATGTTGAATACCCCTTCTCTCTGTGTAATCTCAATATTCGTCGGCGTAGCGATTGGTGATCGGATAACGCCAGTCCTTGCCGAAACCGCGCGGCGTGATGCGGATGCCGACCGGCGCCTGGCGGCGCTTGTACTCGGCGATGCGCAGCAGGCGGACGACGCGGCGGACATCGGCTTCGGGCAGGCCGGCGGCGATGATCTCGCGCGGGCTGCGGTCTTCTTCCATGTAGGCGCGGACGATGGCGTCGAGCACCTCGTATTCGGGCAGCGAATCCTGGTCCTTCTGGTCCGGCTTCAGCTCGGCCGACGGCGGACGGACGATGATGTTCTCGGGGATCACCGGCTCGCCTGCACACAGCGTGTTGCGGTAGCGCGACAGGCGATAGACCAGGGTCTTGTAGACGTCCTTGATCACCGCGAAGCCGCCGGCCATGTCGCCGTACAGCGTGCAGTAGCCAACCGCCATCTCGGACTTGTTGCCGGTGGTCAGGACCAGCTTGCCGGTCTTGTTCGAGAGCGCCATCAGGATGTTGCCGCGAATCCGCGCCTGGATGTTCTCTTCGGTGGTGTCGCTGGGCAGGCCGGCGAACAGCGGCGCCAGCATGGCTTCATAAGTCGCCATGGCCGGGGCGATGGCGATTTCGTCATACGAGCAACCGAGCTGGCGGATCATCTCGCGCGAGTCGTCGAGACTCATCTGCGCGGTATAGGGCGACGGCATCATCACCGCGTGCACCTTGTCAGCGCCGAGCGCATCGACGGCGACGCACAGCGTCAGCGCCGAGTCGATGCCGCCGGAGAGGCCGATGATCGCGCCCTTGAAGCCGGTCTTGCCGATGTAGTCGCGCACGCCGAGGACCAGCGCGGCATAGGCTTCGGCCTCGAGCGAGAGCGGCTCGGCATGTTCGTCGGACTGCAGCCGGCCGCGATCGAAATCGACGATGCCGAGCGCTTCCTCGAACTGCGGCAGGCGCATGCAGATCTGCTCGCGCTCGTCGATGGCGAAGGAGGCGCCGTCGAAGACCAGTTCGTCCTGGCCGCCGACCAGGTTGCAATAGATGGCTGGCACGCCGGTGGCTTCGACCCGCTCGCCGAGCACGCGGGCGCGCTCGTGGTGTTTTTCGAGATGACAGGGCGAGGCGTTGAGCACCAGCACCAGTTCGGCGCCGGCGGCGCAGGCCAGTTCATAGGCGCCCTCTTCCCAGATGTCGGCGCAGATGTTGATGCCGACGTTGACGCCGCCGAGCGTGACGACACAGGCTTCGCGGCCCGGCTCGAAATAGCGCTTCTCGTCGAAGACGTCGTAGTTGGGCAGGCGAATCTTGCGGTAGACCGCGGTTTTCCGGCCATTTTCGATGACCGAGGCGGCGTTGTGGCAGACGCCGTTGAATTCTTCCGGATGGCCGACCACCAGAGCAATCCCGTCGACACGGGCGGCCAGATCGTCAAGCGCCCGCTGGCAGGCCCGGTAGAAATCCGGGCGCAGCAACAGGTCTTCCGGCGGATAGCCGCTGAGCGCCAGTTCCGGCGTCAGCAGAACCTGCGCGCCGCGGGCCTTGGCCGCGGCAGCACAGGCGACGATACGGTCGACGTTGCCGGTCAGGTCACCGACAACGGCATTGAACTGGGCAACGGCGACACGCAGCATCTTAGTAGTTCGGCTTGTCTTTCGCGTCGTTGTAACGCTTGATGCCGGAGGTGATTTCTTCACGGGCGGCGTCGATACCCTGCCAGCCGTTGACCTTGACCCACTTGCCGGGTTCCAGATCCTTGTAGTGCTCGAAGAAGTGCGAAATCTGCTTGCGCAGCAGTTCCGGCGTGTCTTCGTAGGTCTTGACGTCGTTGTACAGCGGGGTCAGCTTGGACACCGGCACGGCCAGCAGCTTGGCATCCTCGCCACCTTCGTCGGTCATCGACAGCTGACCCAGCGGACGGCAGCGGACGACGACGCCCGGCGGCAGCGGGAAGGGGCTGATCACCAGCACGTCGACCGGATCGCCGTCGCCGGCGATGGTGTGCGGGATGTAGCCGTAGTTGCACGGGTAGTGCATCGCCGTCGACATGAAACGGTCGACGAAGATGGCACCGCTGTCCTTGTCGACTTCGTACTTGACCGGGTCGGAATGCGCCGTGATCTCGATGATCACGTTGAAGTCGTCGGGGAGGGACTTGCCGGAGGGAACGTCGTTAAGCGCCATTATTATCTCTCTGCGATTGAGTTTGAAAAAAAAGCCTCGGAATTATAGCTTGCTCGACCGCGGGATCATTGCCAGGCGGCAAGAAACTCGCGCCAGTGCTGAGCATCGATTTTCGCCAGCTGGGCCTTGATGAAGGCCTGTTCGGCAAGTTCCTCGTCGGCGGTCAGTTCGCCGCGCATGCGCCGGAAACGGTTGTAGACCAGGTAGGTATTGACCACGTCGGTCTCGCAGTAATCGCGGATATCGGCCGCCTGTCCGGCCTGCCAGGCTTCCCAGACCTTGCTGCCGTCCATGCCGAGCTTGCCGGGAAAACCGAACAATTTGGCCAGATCGTCGAGCGGCGCGTTGGCACGGCCGTTGTACAGGGCCAGCAGATCCATCAGGTCGAGGTGACGGGTGTGGTAGCGGCTGATGTAGTTGTTCCACTTGAAGTCGCGCGAATCGGCGTAATCGCCGTCACCCATGTCCCAGTAGCGCGGCGCCGAAACGCCGTGGAGCATACCGCGGTAATGCAGGACCGGCAGATCGAAGCCACTGCCGTTCCAGGAAATGATCTGCGGCGTGAATTTCTCGATGCCGTCGAAGAAACGCTGGATGATCGCGCCTTCGTCGAGGTCCGGTTCGGCCAGCGACCACACCTTGAAGCCTTCAAGCGTGCGCAGTACGCAGGAGATGGCGACGATGCGCTGCAGGTGCAGCGGCAGGAAGTCGTTGCCGCTCTTCGCCCGGCGCTGCTGGAAAGCGAGTTCGGCGACTTCGGCGTCGGACAGTTCGGCCGGCAGATCGTTGATCCGGCGCAGCCCCGGCACATCGGGAATGGTCTCGATATCGAAGACGAGAACCGGCTTCATGCAGGGAAGACGCCGGTCGACAGGTAACGGTCGCCGCGGTCGCAGACGATGGAAACGATGGTCGCGTTTTCCAGGGTCTGGGCCAGACGCAGCGCCACGGCGAGTGCGCCGCCGGACGAGATGCCGGCGAAGATGCCTTCCTCGACGGCGAGCCGCCGGGTCATCGCCTCGGCGTCGGCCTGGCTGACGTATTCGATGCGGTCGACATTGGTCGGCGCGTAGATCTTCGGCAGGTAGGCTTCCGGCCATTTGCGGATGCCGGGAATCTGGCTGCCGTCTTCCGGCTGGCAACCGACGATGGTGATCGCCGGGTTCATTTCCTTGAGGTAGCGACTGGTGCCCATGATGGTGCCGGTGGTGCCCATGCTGGAAACGAAATGGGTGATGCGGCCGTTGGTGTCGCGCCAGATTTCCGGACCGGTGCCTTCGTAGTGGGCGACCGGGTTGTCCGGGTTGGCGAACTGGTCGAGGATGATGCCCTTGCCTTCGTCGCGCATGCGTTCGGCGACGTCGCGGCACAGTTCCATACCGCCGTCCTTGGGCGTCAGTACCAGTTCGGCGCCGTAGGCGCGCATGCTCTGGCGACGCTCGATGCTCTGGTTCTCGGGCATCACCAGGATCATCTTGTAGCCCTTGATCGCCGCCGCCATGGCCAGCGCGATGCCGGTGTTGCCGGAAGTCGCCTCGATCAGCGTGTCGCCCGGCTTGATATCGCCGCGCGCCTCGGCGCGCTGGATCATCGACAGCGCCGGCCGATCCTTGACCGAACCGGCCGGGTTGTTGCCTTCGAGCTTGGCCAGGATGACGTTGCCGCGGCGTTCGTTGTCAGCGCCGGGAATGCGCTGCAGGCGAACCAGCGGCGTGTTTCCGACAAAATCCTGCAGGGTTTTATACATGGGCTTGCAACCAGTCGATATATTGGGAAACGCCCTCCTCGACCGTCGCCATCGGCGCGTCGTAGCCGGCGTCGCGCAGCTTGGTCAGATCCGCCTGCGTGAACGCCTGGTACTTGCCCTTCAAGGCTTCGGGGAAGGCGATGTATTCGAGCAAACCCTGTGCCCGGAGTTCCGCCAGACCGAGCGGCGCTTCGCCCTTGGCCTTGCGGCAGCCGTTGACCGCGGCCACGGCGACGTCGTTGAAGCTTTGCGCACGCCCCGAGCCGAGGTTGAAGATGCCGGACTTTTCCGGATGGTCGAGGAAGAACAGATTGACCTTGGCCACATCGCCGACGAAGACGAAGTCGCGCATCTGACCGCCGTTCTCGTAACCGTGCGAGCCCTCGAACAGCTTGACCTTGCCGTCGGCGCGGAACTGGTTGAAGTTGTGGAAGGCCACCGAGGCCATGCGTCCCTTGTGGTTCTCGCGCGGACCATAGACATTGAAGTAGCGGAAGCCGACGATCTGCGACGACGGCTCCTTGGCCAGGCGCTTGCGGACGATCTGGTCGAACAGGAACTTGGAGTAGCCGTAAACATTGAGCGGCCCCTCGAACTCGCGCTCCTCGCGGAAAACGCTGGAGGCGCCATAGGTCGCCGCCGACGAGGCATAGAGGAACTGCACGTCCTGATCGAGGCACCAGTCGAGCAGGATGCTGGAGTAACGGAAATTGTTCTCCATCATGTAGCGGCCGTCGGTTTCCATGGTGTCGGAGCAGGCACCCTCGTGGAAGATGGCTTCGACATCGCCGTCGAAATGACCGGCCTGGATGCGCTCGATGAAGTCCTGCTTGTCGATGTAATCGACAATGTCGCAATCGATCAGGTTCTTGAACTTCTCGGCCTTGCTCAGGTTGTCGACGGCGATGATCTTGGTCACGCCGCGCTCGTTGAGCGCCTTGACGATGTTGGAACCGATAAATCCGGCGGCGCCGGTGACGATGGTTTTCATGCCTTCTCCTTACAGGGCGCCCGCGATTTCGTCGCGGGTGACGACGGCGGTACCCAGTTTGCCGACGACAATGCCGGCGGCGATGTTGGCGATCCGGATGGCCTCGGCCCAGTCGGCGCCGGCGGCGAGCATCACGGCCAAGGTGGCGATGACGGTATCGCCGGCACCGGAAACGTCGAAGACTTCGCGGGCCTGCGCGGCCTGGTGGAAGGTCTGGCCGTCGGCGAAGAGCGTCATGCCTTCCTCGCTACGGGTGACCAGGAGGGCTTCGAGACCGAGTTCGCCACGCAGCTTTTCCGCCTTGGCGAACAGTTCGGCGTCCGACGACCAGCGACCAACGACGTCGCGCAGTTCGGATCGGTTCGGGGTGATCACGGTTGCCCCGGCGTATTTGCCCCACTCGTCGCCCTTGGGATCGACCAGTACGGGTTTGGCGGCGGCACGGGCGAGACGGATCATCTCGGCGATGTGGGTCAGGCCACCCTTGCCGTAGTCGGACAGGATGACGATGTCGCAATCGGCCAGGCGGCGCTCGAATTCGGCGAGCTTGGCCTGCAGGATTTCATGCGACGGCGTGGTCTCGAAATCGATGCGCAGCAATTGCTGCTGGCGACCGATGACGCGCAGCTTGACCGTGGTGTCGATGTCGCGGTCGATCTGCAGGTCGGAGGCAATCTCTCCTTCGGCCAGCAGGCGCTTGAGGGCGCGGCCGGCATCGTCGTCGCCGACGACCGACAGCAGGGTCGTCCTGGCACCGAGCGAAGCGGCATTGCGGGCAACGTTGGCAGCACCGCCGAGGCGCTCTTCCATGCGCTCGACCTTGACCACCGGCACCGGCGCTTCCGGCGAAATCCGGCTGACGTCGCCGAACCAGTAGCGGTCCAGCATCACGTCGCCGACGACGAGCAGGCGGACCTGCGTGAGTTTTTCCAGCATCGAAGTCCTACAGGGATTGATCGAATTCTTCGCCGCGACGCGGCGGATTGGTTTCCCAGCCGCCGCAGGCCGGGCAGCGCCAGTAGAACTGGCGCGCCTTGAAGCCGCAATTATTGCACCGATAGCGCGACAGGCGGCGGGTATAGCCCTGGACGATGGTCTTGGCCAGTTCGACATCGCCGCGCACCTCCGGCGAAGCCAGCGGCAGGCGGGCGCTCATCAGCTTCTCCAGGCCGAGCAGGGTTGGATTGCGCTGCAACTCGGCCCGCACCAGCCGGTAGGCCGCTTCGTTGCCCTGACCTTCGAGCACCAGTTGATAGACCACGTCGAGCAGATCGAGCGAGGGATAGTGTTCGAGATAACCGCTGAGCAGCGCGATGCCTTCGTCGCGGCGCGACAGCTTCAGGTAGGCGTCGAGCAGGCGCTGGGCGACCAGCGACAAGTAAGCGGGATCCTGCTGTTCGATGCCCTGCCAGACGGCAATCGCCTCTTCGGTCCGGCCTTCCTGAGCAAGCAGGTCGCCGAGCAGCATGCTGGCGCGAACGCACTTGCGGTTCTCCTGCATCGCCACTTCCAGGTAGCTGCGCGCCGAATCGCTGCGCGAGCGCATGATTTCGCCGGCGGCGAGTTCGCAATAGTACTCGGCGATTTCCTTGTGCGAAGCCAGATCGGGCAGTTCGCGGGCGATATCGATGGCTTTCTGCCATTCTTTACCGACCTGGTAGATTTCCAGCAGCGAGCGCTTGGCGTCGGCATCGCGCGCCGTGCCGACCAGTTTGTTGAAAATTTCCTCGGCCCGGTCGAGCAGGCCGGCCTTGAGGAAGTCCTGGCCGAGTTCGACCATGGCTTGCAGCCGGTGCTTTTCCTCGATATCCGGCAGCCCCAGCAGGTTCTGGTGCATGCGGATGGCCCGCTCGGTCTCGCCGCGACGGCGGAACAGGTTGCCGAGCGCGAAGTGCAGCTCGACGGTCTGCGAATCGACCTTGGCGACTTCGAGGAAGGAGTCGATGGCCTTGTCCGGCTGCTCATTGAGCAGGAAATTCAGGCCCTTGAAATAGGAGCGTGGCAGGGCACGCGATTCGTGCACCACCTGGCGCATGTCGATGCGCGCGGCCATCCAGCCGACGGCGAAAAACACCGGGACCAGCAGGAGTTGCCAGTATTCGAAGATATCGTTCATTGCGGGGGAGGCACGTCGGGCAGAACGGGTGCGGCTGGCTCGGCCTTGCCTGCGGCGCGCCGGAGTCGGGAAAGTTCGCGACGCTGGCGGAAAACCACGCCGACCAGCGACAGCACGCCAAGAATGGCGCCGCCGGCAAAAAAGACCAGCAGCAGGATGACCAGCGGCGTCTGCCACTGATAGTCGAGCACCAGGTTCAGGGTGACCGGTGCCGTATTCTGGACGGCAAAGACGACCAGAAAGGCGAAGATGATGAAACGCAGGAACCAGGTAAGCGCTGTCATGACATTCAATAAAAAGGGGCAGTGAAATTCACTGCCCCGAATCTACCACATTGGGCCAAGCCCGGCTTTAGATCGACTGATCGACCCGCTCGCGCAATTCCTTGCCGGCCTTGAAGTGGGGAACCCACTTTGCCGGCACGCTGACTTTTTCCCCGGACTTCGGGTTACGTCCAACGCGCGGTGGCCGATAGTTGAGCGCGAAGCTGCCGAATCCGCGGATCTCGATGCGGTCCCCGCGCACCAGCGCTTCGGACATCGCATCGAGAATCATCTTGACTGCGAAATCGGCATCTTTCGCCACCAACTGCGGAAAGCGTTCCGCCAGCCGGGCGATGAGCTCGGATTTGGTCATGTCGCCTGCCTATCAGCCTTGCTGGTTCAGCTTGGCCTTGAGCAGGGCACCCAGGTTGGTCGTACCGGTGGCAGCGGAAGTGTCGGCAGAGAACTTCTGCATGGCTTCGTGCTGCTCGGCTTGATCCTTGGCCTTGATGGACAGATTGATGCCACGGGTCTTGCGATCCACGTTGATGATCATGGCTTCGATCTCGTCGCCCACCTTCAGGTGCTGGGACAGGTCTTCGGTACGCTCGCGGGAGAACTCGGAGGCGCGCAGGTAGGCTTCGTTCTCGCCGTCCAGCGTGACCACGGCACCACGTGCGTCGACCGACTTGACGGTGCCGCGAACGATGCTGTTCTTCTCGTGGGTAGCGATGAAGTTGGCGTACGGGTCTCCGTCGAGCTGCTTGATGCCCAGGGAGATACGCTCCTTCTCGACGTCGATGCCGAGAACCACGGCTTCAACTTCGTCACCCTTCTTGAAGTTGCGGATGGCTTCTTCGCCGGTCGCGGACCAGGACAGGTCGGACAGGTGAACCAGACCGTCGATGCCACCAGGCAGGCCGATGAAGATACCGAAGTCGGTGATCGACTTGATCGCGCCCTTCACCTTGTCGCCCTTCTTGTGGTTCATCGCGAACTCGTCCCACGGATTCGCCTGGCACTGCTTCATGCCCAGCGAGATACGGCGACGCTCTTCGTCGATTTCCAGGATCATGACTTCGACTTCGTCGCCGAGCGAAACAACCTTGGACGGGTGGACGTTCTTGTTGGTCCAGTCCATTTCGGAGACGTGCACCAGGCCTTCGATGCCCTGTTCGATTTCGACGAAGCCGCCGTAATCGGTCAGGTTGGTGACCTTGCCGAACAGGCGGGTGCCGGCCGGGTAACGGCGAGCAATACCGACCCACGGATCGTCGCCCAGCTGCTTCATGCCCAGCGAGACGCGGTTCTTCTCGGCGTCGAACTTGAGGATCTTGGCGGTCACTTCGTCACCGACGTTGAGCACTTCGCTCGGGTGACGGACACGGCGCCAGGCCAGGTCGGTGATGTGCAGCAGACCATCGATGCCGCCCAGGTCGACGAATGCGCCGTAATCGGTGATGTTCTTGACGATACCCTTGACGGTGGCACCTTCCTTGAGGTTTTCCATCAGCTTTTCGCGATCCTTGTCGGCGGTCGCTTCGAGGACGGCACGACGGGACAGGACGACGTTGTTACGCTTGCGGTCAAGCTTGATGACCTTGAACTCCATGGTCTTGCCTTCGTACGGCGTGGTGTCCTTGACCGGACGCATGTCGACCAGCGAGCCCGGAAGGAAGGCACGGACGCCGTTGGACATGACGGTGAGACCACCCTTGACCTTGCCGGTGATGGTGCCGGAAACCAGGGCTCCGTCGTTGAGGGCTTGCTCGAGGAAGTTCCAGGAGGCGATGCGCTTGGCGCGATCGCGGGACAGACGGGTCGAACCATAGCCGTCTTCCAGCATTTCGATGGCGACCTGGACGAAATCGCCGACAGCGACTTCAACTTCACCCTGGTCGTTCAGGAATTCTTCTACGGGAACGTAGGATTCGGATTTCAGGCCGGCATTGACCACGACGAAATTGTGGTCGATGAGCACCACTTCTGCAGTGATGACTTCGCCTTGACGCATTTCCTGGCGAGCCAGGGATTCTTCAAAAAGTTGAGCAAAAGATTCCATTACGGAGTGAGTTCCTTGCCACGAATCAGACGACCCGCGACGGGTTGAAGGTTAATGAAACGACGCTTCGGCAAACCAGTCCAGCACCTGCTTCACCGCCTGTTCGATGGTGAGATGGGTGGTGTCCAGCAGCCGGGCATCGGCCTCCTGCCTGAGCGGCGCCACGCTGCGTTGCGAATCGCGCGCATCACGTTGCTGCAGGTCTGACAGAAGGTCCGGGAGATTAGCAGAGAAACCTTTTTCGATCAACTGCTTATAGCGACGCTCGGCACGCGCCTCGGCCGTCGCTGTCAGGAAGACCTTGAGCGGTGCGCGCGGGAAGACCACCGAGCCCATGTCGCGACCGTCGCCGACCAGGCCGGGTGCCGTGTTGAAGGCGCGCTGGCGGAACAGCAGCGCCTCGCGTACGGCCGGCAGCGCCGCGACTTTCGAGGCACCCGCCGAAATCTCTTCGGTGCGGATGGCATCGCCAACCAGAACGCCGGCCAGGCGAATATCCTCACCGGTAAACACCACGTCGAGACCGGCGGCAATGGCGGCAACGCCGGCCTCATCGCCCCAGGCCACACCGGCCCGCTGTGCGGCCAGCGCAGTCAGGCGATAGAGTGCGCCGGAATCGAGATAGGCAAAACCGAGTGCCGCCGCCACGCGCGCCGCCACCGTCCCCTTGCCGGAAGCCGACGGACCGTCGATGGCAATCACCGGCGCCGCCCGGGTGACTTCGGCAAAGCGCTCGAAGTAATCGGGGAAGGTCTTGCCGACGCACTTCGGATCGTTGATCCGCAGCGGCGTCGCAAACGCCGCCAGCGAGAAGCACATGGCCATGCGGTGATCGTCATAGGTATCGATGGCCGCCGGCTTCAGCGGCGCCGGGGTGACGCGGATGTAATCGGCGCCCTCCTCGACTTGGGCGCCGAGCTTACGCAGTTCGGTCGCCATCGCGGCGATGCGGTCGGTTTCCTTGACCCGCCAGCTGGCGATGTTGCGCAGCGTCGTCGTGCCCTTGGCGAACAGCGCCGCGGTGGCCAGCGTCATCGCCGCGTCGGGAATGTGGTTGCAGTCGAGGTCGACGGCAACCAGACCGCCCTCTGGCGCACGCGCTGCCATCCAGTTCGGCCCGGTTTCGATGATGGCGCCCATCTGCGCCAGCGCCTCGGCGAATTTCACGTCGCCCTGGATCGAATCGGCGCCGACGCCTTCGACGCGCACCGGTCCGCCTCCAATGGCCCCGAGCGCCAGGAAGTAGGACGCCGACGAGGCATCGCCTTCGACATACACCGTGCCCGGCGACTGGTAGCGGCTACCGGCCCTGACCGTGAAGCGCTGCCAGCCGTCGCGCTCGACGACAACCCCGAAGCGGGCCATGGTCGCCAGCGTGATCTCGATGTAGGGCTTGGAAATCAGCTCGCCGACCACTTCGACGGCCACCGTTTCGCCGGTCAGCGGCAAGGCCATCAGCAGGCCGGTCAGGAACTGGCTGGAGACATCGCCGCGCACCTTGACCACGCCGCCGGGCCGGATGGTCGCCGGCTTGAGCTGCAGCGGCGGGTAACCGTCGTTGCCGAGGTAAGTGACATCGGCGCCGAGCTGGCGCAAACCATCGACCAGGTCGCCAATCGGCCGTTCGTGCATGCGGGCGACGCCCTTCAGCACGTAATCGCCGCCAGCCAGCGCCAGCGCCGCCGTCAGCGGCCGGAAGGCGGTGCCGGCGTTGCCGAGGAACAATTCTGCTGCCTTGACCGGGAAGCGACCGCCGCAACCGGCGATCGTCCAGTGCTCGCCCCCCAGGTGGGTGACGCCGACGCCCAGCGCCTGCAGCGCCTCGAGCATGCGCTCGGTATCGTCCGACGCGAGCAGGTCGCGCACCTCGGTCTCCCCCTCGGCCAGCGCAGCGAGCAGCAGGACGCGGTTGGAAATGCTCTTCGAACCGGGCAGACGAACGGTACCGGTGGCGGACAACAACTGGGGGAGATCGAGGAATTCCATGGCGGCGGGACTGAGTGGAAAGCCCGCCAGTTTACCCGTGGACCGCGAAAGTCCGAAGCACAAGAGATCAGAAACCCTTCTCGGCCTCGGCAAAGCTCGGTGCCACCGCATCCTTGGCAGACAGCAGCGGCGTCCCGGCAAAGCCCCAGTCGATGGACAGGGCGGGATCGTCCCAGCGAATGCAGCGCTCACATGCCGGTGCATAGTAGCCGGTGGTCTTGTAGAGGAACTCGGCGGTTTCGCTAAGGGTCACGAAACCGTGGGCGAACCCCGGCGGGATCCACAGTTGGCGCTTGTTTTCGGCCGAAAGACAGTAGCCGACATGCTGGCCGAAGGTTGGCGACGCCGCGCGTAGATCGAGCGCCACGTCAAAAACCTCGCCCTGAACAACGCGCACCAGCTTGCCCTGGGCTTGCGACGGCAGCTGGTAATGCAAGCCGCGCAGCACACCGCGACTGCTTTTGGAGTGATTATCCTGGACAAACTCGACATGCTCGCCGACTGCTTCGTCGAAGTCCCGCTGATTGAAGCTTTCGAAGAAAAATCCACGTTCGTCCCCGAAAACCCGTGGCTCGATGATCAGCACGCCGGCCAGTTTTGTCGGTGTGACCTTCATCAGAACACCCGTTCCTTGAGCAACCCGGCCAGATACTGACCGTAGGGGTTCTTCAGCATCGGCTGCGCCAGCCTTTCCAGCTGCGCAGCATCGACCCAGCCCTTGCGGTAGGTGATCTCTTCCGGACAGGCCACCTTCAGCCCCTGGCGCTTCTCGATCGTGGCGATGAACTGGCTGGCGTCGAGCAGGCTTTCGTGGGTGCCGGTATCGAGCCACGCGTGCCCGCGCCCCATGACCTGGACGTTGAGCTGATCGCGTTCAAGATAAAGGCGGTTGATGTCGGTGATTTCAAGTTCCCCGCGCGGCGACGGTTTGAGGTCGCGGGCCATGTCGAGCACCTGGTTGTCGTAGAAGTAGAGACCGGTCACCGCGTAATTCGACTTGGGTTGTTTCGGCTTTTCTTCCAGGCTCACCGCACGCCCCTTGCCATCGAATTCGACGACACCGTAACGCTCGGGGTCATGGACATGGTAGGCGAACACGGTCGCACCGTCGGCCTGCGCACCCGCAGCCGCCAGGTCGTTGGCGAATTCGTGACCGTAGAAGATGTTGTCACCGAGCACCAGTGCCGAGTCACCGTTGCCGACGAATTCGCGGCCGATGATGAAGGCCTGCGCGAGGCCGTCCGGGCTCGGCTGCACAGCGTATTGCAGGTTCAGGCCCCACTGGCTGCCGTCGCCGAGCAGTTGCTGGAAGCGCGGCGTGTCCTGCGGCGTCGAGATGATCAGGATGTCACGGATACCCGCCAGCATCAGCGTGCTCAGCGGGTAATAAATCATCGGTTTGTCGTGGATCGGCAGCAATTGCTTGGAAACGGCCAGCGTGACCGGATACAGGCGGGTACCGGAACCGCCGGCGAGAATGATGCCCTTGCGCTCGTTTTTCCCAAGATTCATGCGCTCTCTCCATATTGTTTGCCCAGCCAGTCGCGATAAGCGCCGCTGGTGACGTTTTTCACCCAATCCTGATTGTCCAGATACCAGCGGACCGTCTTGCGGATGCCGGTCTCGAAGGTTTCGGCCGGTTTCCAGCCGAGTTCGCGCTCCAGCTTCGTCGCATCGATGGCGTAGCGGCGATCGTGGCCCGGGCGGTCGGTCACGAAGGTGATCTGTTCCCGGTACGACTTGCCGTCGGCACGCGGACTCAATTCGTCGAGGATCGCGCACAGCGTGTGCACCACGTCGAGATTGGCCTTCTCGTTCCAGCCGCCGACGTTGTACACCTCGCCCAGCCGGCCGGCTTCGAGGACGCGGCGGATGGCGCTGCAGTGATCCTTGACGTACAACCAGTCGCGGATCTGC
>NZ_CALJNI010000002.1:0-125886 GCF_937982035.1 uncultured Azonexus sp. | reverse complement strand
ACTCTCATCTTCCGCGCGGGCGATGGGCCAAGAGGCGATCATCACGCTTTCGGCCGCCTCCGCCGGGGAAGGATAGCCGCGTCGCGGAGCGCGGGAGCGGAGTAGCTGCCACACTTCCTCCGCCAGGAACGGCACGAAGGGGCTGAGCAGCCGCATCAGCACGTCCAACACGTGCACCAAAATGCGTTGCGCGGCCGGTCGCGTTTGCGGGTTTTGCAGCCGCAACTTGACCATCTCCACGTAGAAGCTGCAAAACTCATCCCAGGCGAAGTCGTACAAGCAGCGGGCGGCCTCGGAAAAGCGGAATCGTTCCAGGGCCTGCGTCACCGTCTGAGTGACGCTCGCCAGGCGGCCGAGAATCCAACGGTCCTCCAGCGGGAGGGCGTCGGGCGAAGTTTCGCCCGGCCGGTAACCCTCCAGGTTCATCAGTACGAACCGCGAGGCGTTCCACAGCTTGTTGCAGAAATTGCGGTAGCCGTCGCAGCGATTCAGGTCGAACTTGATGTCGCGGCCCGGGCTGGCCAGCGAGGCGAAGGTGAAGCGCAGCGCGTCGGTGCCGAAGGCCGGGATGCCTTCCGGGAATTCCTTGCGGGTCTTCTTGGCGATGCTTTCGGCCTGCTTCGGGTTCATCAGGCCGAAGGTGCGCTTTTCGACCAGCGCGTCGATGCCGATGCCGTCGATCAGGTCGATCGGGTCGAGCACATTACCCTTGGACTTCGACATCTTCTGGCCTTCGCCGTCGCGGATCAGGCCGTGCACGTAGACGTGCTTGAACGGAATCTGGCCGGTGATCTGCTTGGTCATCATGACCATGCGGGCGACCCAGAAGAAAATGATGTCGAAGCCGGTGACCAGCACCGACGACGGCAGGTACTGCTTGAGCAGCGGGTTGGCCGCGTCGGCGGCCTCGTCGCCGGTCCAGTCCAACGTCGAGAACGGCCACAGGGCGGAGGAGAACCAGGTGTCGAGGACGTCCTCGTCGCGGCTCAGCTGGCCGGCGTAACCGGCCTTGTCGGCCTGGGCGCGGGCTTCTTCCTCGCTGTGGGCGACGAAGACCTCGCCATTGACGCCGTACCAGGCGGGAATCTGGTGGCCCCACCACAGCTGGCGCGAGATGCACCAGTCCTGGATGTTGTTCAGCCACTGGTTGTAGGTATTGACCCAGTTTTCCGGGTAGAACTTGATTTCGCCGGAGTGGACGACTTCCAGCGCCTTTTCCGTGATCGACTTGCCGTCCTCGCCGGGCTTCGACATGGCGACGAACCACTGGTCGGTGAGCATCGGTTCGATGACGACGTTGGTCCGGTCGCCGCGCGGCACCTTCAGCTTGTGCTTGTCGACCTTGACCAGGATGCCTTCGGCTTCGAGGTCAGCGACGACGGCCTTGCGGGCGTCGAAACGATCCAGGCCGCGATACTTCTCCGGCGCGTGGTCGTTGATCTTGGCATCCAGCGTCAGGATCGAGATCATCGGCAGGTTGTGCCGCTGGCCGACGGCGTAGTCGTTGAAGTCGTGCGCCGGCGTGACCTTGACGCAGCCGGTCCCGAATTCGAGATCGACGTAGGAATCGGCGATGATCGGGATTTCGCGGCCGCTCAGCGGCAGCTTCACCATCTTGCCGATCATGTGCTGGTAGCGTTCGTCTTCCGGATGCACCATCACGGCGGTGTCGCCGAGCATGGTTTCCGGACGCGTCGTGGCGACGACCAGGCTATCCGAGCCGTCGGCCAGCGGATAGCGGATGTGCCACATGAAGCCGTCTTCCTCTTCCTGGACGACTTCCAGGTCGGAGACGGCGGTGTGCAGCTTCGGGTCCCAATTGACCAGGCGTTTGCCGCGGTAGATCAGGCCTTCGTTGTACAGGCGGACGAAGGTCTCGGTGACGACCTTGTTCAAGCCGGCATCCATCGTGAAGCGCTCGCGCGTCCAGTCCGGGCTGGTGCCCATGCGGCGCATCTGGCGGGTGATCGTGCCGCCCGAATATTCCTTCCATTCCCAGACCTTTTCCAGGAACTTCTCGCGGCCGAGGTCGTGGCGGCTGATGCCTTGCGCATCGAGTTGGCGCTCGACGACGATCTGCGTGGCGATGCCGGCGTGGTCGGTGCCCGGCTGCCACAGCGTGTTATGGCCGCGCATCCGGTAGTAGCGGGTGAGCGCGTCCATGATCGTCTGGTTGAAGCCATGACCCATGTGCAGCGTGCCGGTGACGTTGGGCGGCGGCAGCAGGATGCAGAAGTTGTCCTGCGTATTGCCGTCTATGCCGGCCGCGAAGTAGTTTTTGGCCTCCCATTCGGGATACCAGTGGCGTTCGATGTCGGCGGGTTCAAAGGCTTTGGCGAGTTCCATGGGCTTGGCGGGAAAGGAGAAAACCGGCAATTATACCGGAGCGCCGCCAGGCCTTCGCCGCGATCTCAGTCCGGCGAGTGCTGTTTTCCCGCCTGCTGCTCGTCGAGCAGTTCGGCGATGCTGGCGGCGATGATTTTCGGAATTTCCGCCAGCAGGCGTTGTTCGACCCGGCGCCCCAGTTCTTCGACCAGGGCAGCGCCCCATTCGCTGTCGATTGCCGGAATTTCATCCTGCTCAAGCACCGGTGCCGGGGGCGTTTCAGGCAAGGGCAGCGTGCTTGCCGGCGGGGGCGGTGCTGCGACATCGAGCAGTACCGGGATTTCCTCTTCCGCGTCGATGGCGTCGGTGAGTACCGGCACTTCCTCGCCGTCGGGCGTGCTCAGGTGACGGCGTTGCATCAGGGCGTCGGCGCGGGCAAGGATGGGGCTGGGCATGCGTCTTCCTAGCGGTCGTTCAGGTCAAAGTAACGGACTTCGCAGCCCTGTTCCTTGTAGAAACGGACCCGTTCCCGGGCGGCCAGTCGTTCATCCTCGTCCTGGCCGACGACTTCGATCAGGCTCTGGATGCGCTCGTAGGCGGCCGGGATTTCGCGCGACAGGTTCATCAGCCTTTCCGTCTGCGCGACCTTGTCCAGCCTGTCGGCAATCAGGATCGGCGTTTCGTCGGCATGCGGCGCGTCGGCACGGCAGTGCGGGACGAAACTCAACTGGTCGCGCGTCCACAGCAGCCGGTCGATGCTGTCGGCCACCGGTTTGTCCGGCGCATAGACCAGCATCGGCTTGCGTTTGGCCCAGGCGCCGCCGATCAGTGCGCAGGCGGCGGCGATCTTGTCCGATGCCCCGTGGTAGAAGAAGACCTGGGTCAATCGACTTGTCCGGCACGTTGCATCAGGTACTGGGTCAGCAGCGGTACCGGGCGGCCGGTCGCGCCTTTGTCCTTGCCGGAGTTCCAGGCCGTGCCGGCGATGTCGAGGTGCGCCCAGTCGTATTTCTTGGTGAACCGAGACAGGAAACAGGCGGCGCTGATCGCACCGCCCCAGCGGCCGCCGATGTTGGCCATGTCGGCGAACGGGCTTTTCAGCAGGTCCTGGTACTCGTCCCACAGCGGCAGGTGCCAGGCGCGGTCGCCGGTTTCCTCGCCGGCTTCGATCAGGTCGCGGGCCAGGCTGTCCTTGTTGGCGAACAGGCCGGTGGCGACGCTGCCGAGGGCGACGACGCAGGCGCCGGTGAGGGTGGCGACATCGATGACGACCTCGGGGTTGAAGCGTTCGGCGTAGGTCAGCGCGTCGCAGAGGATCAGGCGGCCTTCGGCGTCGGTGTTGAGGATTTCGATGGTCTGGCCCGACATCGAGGTGACGATGTCGCCCGGGCGCGTGGCATTGCCGTCGGGCATGTTCTCGGTGGCCGGGACGAGCACCGTCAGGTTGATCGGCAGGGCCATCTTCGCCACCGCCTTGATTGTGCCGAGTACGCTGGCGGCGCCGCACATGTCGTACTTCATCTCGTCCATGTCGGCACCGGGCTTCAGCGAAATGCCACCGGTGTCGAAGGTGACGCCCTTGCCGACCAGGATCACGGGTTTCTCGGATTTGGCGGCACCTTTGTAATGCAGGACGATCAGCTTGGGCGGTTGTTCCGCACCGCGGGCAACAGCCAGCAGCGAATGCATGCCGAGGGCTTCCATGTCGCCGCGGTCGAGGATTTCACAGCCCAGGCCGAGTTCCGTCGCCAGCGCCTGTGCCTGTTCGGCCAGATAGGTCGGGTGACAGACGTTCGGCGGCAGGTTGCCGAGATCGCGCGTCAGGGCGCAGGCTTCGCCGATGGCCAGGCCTTGCTGCAGGGCATTTTCGGCCAGGCCGAGTTCGTTGCGCCGCTCGACGATCAGGGTCAGCTTGCGCAGCGGTCGACGGGGCTCGTCGGCCTTGCTCTTGAATTGCTCGAAGCGGTAGGTGGCGGTCAGTGCGCTGACCACGGCCTGGCGGATGCGCCAGGCGATACCGCGTTTGCGGACGGCGACTTCGCTGAGGAACAGGCTGGCATCCTGGGCGCCGGTTCCGTCGAGCGCCTTGACTGCGGCGCGGATGGCGGAACAGTAGTCCTTTTCCCGGAAGTCTTTTTCCTTGCCCAGGCCGACCAGCAGGATGCGGTCGCTGAGCGTGCCGGGAACATTGTGCAGCAGCAGGGTGGTGCCGGCCTTGCCGTTCATGTCGCCGCGCCGGACGATTTCACCGATGAAACCACCGGAAGCGTTGTCGAGCAGCTCGGCAGAGAGGGTCAGGCGCCGGTTCTCGAATACGCCGACGACGACGCAACCGCTGCGCTGTTTCTCCGGGCTACCGCTTTTTATGCTAAATTCCACGCGCTGCTCCTAGTACCAAGGAAATATCGGCATCCCGTGGATTATCCACGTATTTTTTCGGTTTCGTCAAAGCATGATATTTGAGCGCGCCGCGCGGCGCGAATTCGCTCAGGCAGCAGCCGGCATCAGTATTGTCCTGCTGGCCATTGTGACCTCCATCCAGTTGATCCGGCTCCTCAAGGAAGCAGCCGGCGGCGAACTTGCGGCCGAAGGGGTGCTGGCGCTGCTGGGCTTCGGGCTGATCAAGTATCTGCCGATGCTGCTGACCCTGACCCTGTTCGTCGCCGTCCTGTTGCCGTTGTCGCGGATGTACCGCGATTCCGAGATGGTCGTCTGGTTCTCCAGCGGCATGCCGCTGACCGACTGGCTGAAGCCAGTGCTGCGTTTTGCACTGCCGATGGTCCTCGCTATCGGCACGCTGTCAATGGTTATCGCTCCATGGGCCAATTTGGCGCAGGGAAATTATCAGGCCACCTTGTCTGCTCGATCTGAATTGTCTTCGGTGTCGCCAGGTGCTTTCAAGGAAATGCGTAGCGGCAGGCAGGTATATTTCGTCGAACGCCTTGATGGAGAGGCTGGTCGGGTCGGCAATGTTTTCGTTGCCTCTATGCAGGAGGGAAAGCTTGGGGTGGTGATGTCCAATTCCGGGACCCAGGAAACGCTTGAGAATGGCGATAGATTTCTGGTGCTCGAAAAGGGGCGTCGTTACGAGGTGGAGCCAGGTAGCGCAGCTTTCAAGGTCATGGATTTCGAGCGCTACGCCGTGCGTACCGAGGACGGGGAACCTAAACAGACTGGGGTGTCGCCGCGGCGGATGGGGCTGCTCGAGCTGCTCGGGCACTCGTCCCCAGACACTCGGGGTGAGTTGCTCTGGCGTATTGCCATCCCGGTGTCGGCGATCATTCTTGCCCTGCTGGCGATTCCCTTGTCCTACGTCAATCCCCGTGCCGGCCGCTCGGCCAATATCCTGATCGCCATTCTGGTGTATGCCATCTACAGCAACCTGATTTCCATCTCGCAGGCCTGGGTGACCGGCGGCAAGATGCCGTTCGCGGTGGGCGTGGTTCTGCCGCATCTGTTGATGCTGCTGCCGCTTGGTGTGTTGTTCTATGGCCGGATGTTCGGCTGGCAAAGGCGGACTGCCTGATGTTCAAGCTTTCAATCTACCAGCGTTACCTGATGCGCGAGACGCTGCTGGCGATCCTGCTGGTCTTGCTGGCCTTTGTCGTGCTGTTTGGTTTTTTCGATTTTGTCGAGGAAGCCAGGGGGGTTGGCAAGGGGAACTACGGTTTCTGGGTGGCTTTCGTCTCGGTGCTCTTTTCGCTGCCGGGTCTGGTCTATGAACTGATTCCGGTGGCCTGTCTGATCGGCACACTGTATGCGTTGGCGACCCTGGCCCGGCATTCGGAGATAACCGTGCTGCGGGCTTCCGGTCTGGCAACGCGCACCTTGCTCGGGACGCTTTACCGGGTCGCGGCACTGCTCGCCGTGGCAACCTTCCTGATCGGCGAGATACTGGTGCCGGTCAGTGATCGCCTGGGGCAGGAGTTGAAGGCGGGGGCGATGGACAAGGCTTTTGCCCAGCAGGGTTTCATCAGCGGTATCTGGGTCAAGGATGGACGCAATTTCATCAATATCCGTCATGCGGTCAGCGAGAGCTTTCTGGAAGATGTGCGTATCTACAGCTTCGACGAGGCAGGCGCACTGGCTTCGGTGACCGACGCCGGAAGTGCAGCCTTTGCCGAACGGGGAGGGTGGTTGATGAGCGAGGTGGTGAAGACTTCGCTCGATGGCGAGCGGGTCAGCGTCGAGCGTCGCCAGAGCGATGTCTGGACATCTTCGATCACGCCCGACCTGCTGTCGGCGCTGATGATCGCGCCGGAACGGATGTCCTTGTATGACCTGTTCAACTACACCCGGCACCTGTCCGGGAATCGTCAGAGCACCGAACGCTACGAGATCGCGATCTGGAAGAAACTGTTCTATCCGCTGGCTTCGCTGGTGATGGTGACCCTGGCGCTGCCTTTCGGTTACGTACATGACCGGGTTGGCGGTGTCAGCCTGAAGATTTTCGGCGGGGTGATGCTGGGGATCGCCTTCTACGCCCTCAACGGGCTGTTCTCGAATCTGGGCGTGATCAACGCCTGGCCGCCGGTGGCGAGTGCGGCGGCGCCGGCCGTGCTATTTTTCCTGGCGGCGGTCTCGTTGATCTGGTGGGTCGAGCGGCGCTGAAGTCGCTTCCCGGTCGATGCGGGTGCCGGCGATCCGGTCGTGCAGGAACAATCCGTCCCGGTCGAACAATGCCCAGACGATGCCGATGCCGAACAGGACGATGCTGGGCCAGGCGGCCATGTAGCGGAGGATGGCCTGCAGGGGGCGCAACGGCATGCCGCTCTGGTCGACCACGCGGAGTTTCCAGGTTTTCATGGGCAGCGTCTGGCCGCCGTGCAGCCAGCACCAGACAAAATAGATGCCAAGCACCAGGAAAACATGCAGCCAGAGCAGTTTTCCACCCGGGTTGAAGCCGAAGCCGGAGAGGATCACCTGCGGGAAGAGGAAGGTGGCGAGCAGGATGGCGAAGACGACGAGGCCTTCGTAGAGCATGGCGCCGAGGCGGCGGCCCAGACTGGATGGATCGTGAATCATGCGGTACGGCCGGCTTACTGGTCGGAGGCGGCGGTCGCTTCCTCGGTTCCGGTTTCCGGTTCAGGTGGCGGGGCGAGAAGGATAGCCGATTTGTGGTTCTCGCGGACTCCTTGTCGTTTTTCTTCGGGCAGTTGCTTGTAGGCCGACCACTTTTTCCTGATCGCTTCCTTTTCGTCGGTGGGCAGGCGATTGATTTCCAGGTAATTCTCACGCACCTTGGCCCGCTGCTCGGGCGTCATTCTTGCCCAGTCGTTCATCCTGGCCTGGAAACGCTGCTTTTCGGTTTCCGACATCGACGGATAGCGGGCGGCCGAAGCCAGCCACTGCTTGCGCCTGACGTGTTCCATCGCACCCCATTCGGCGGCCAGCGGAGCCAGTATTTCTCGCTGGCTGGCGGTCAGTGCCTGCCATGCCGGTTGTGGCGCGGTGCCGATGATGGCCGCGGTCGGCGGTGCGGCAAGGGCTGGCAGCTGGCAGGCCAGCGCCAGGATCACTCCTCGGATGAATTGTCTTTGAGCCATTCAAGGAAATCCCGGTCGAGTAATACCTCCGGCGGCAGGTCGTCGGTCAGCAAGGCGCTGTCGATTGCCTCGATTTCGGCAACGTAACGTTCGCTGTGCCAGTGGAAAGCCAGCCACATGCCGGAGAGCAGCGCGACGATCGCCAGCAGCGAACGCACGATGACTGAGGTGTCACGTTTTCCGCCGCTTGCCGGGGTCCCTGCGGGGTAAGCGGCGAGTTCCGCGACCATCTGGCGCACCGGCTGTTTTTGCCGGCTGACTGCCAGGTGGCGGGCGGCTTCCAGGCGACGGGAAGCCGCCGGGGAAATGTCTTGCAGGCCGTGATTCAGTGCCTGCCTGATGCGGTATGCCTGTCGTTCTTCATTCATAAGCTGATCCCCAGTGCCGCCAGTGCCGCCGCCAGCGTGTGCGTTGCCCGCGAGCAATGGGTCTTGACGCTGCCCTCGGAGCATCCCATCGCGCTTGCCGTCTCGGCGACATCCATTTCCTCCCAGTAACGCATGACAAAGGCTTCGCGTTGACGCGGGGGGAGCTTTTTCAATTCATTTTCAATCGCGGCCAGCGTCCGGCTTTGCAGCAGGTCGCTTTCGGGGGTTCTGGCAGTGCCTTGATCCTGGGCAGATTGCAGCGTTTCCAGCGGATCGTGTTCTGCGTCGTCCTGGCTGAAGGCCGACAGGGCGGTGGTCCACAGGTTGCGTACCTTGCTGCGCCGGAAATGGTCGCGGATGGTGTTCTGCAGGATGCGCTGGAACAGCATCGGAAATTCCTCGGCCGGTCGGTCGCCGTATTTCTCGGCGAGCTTCATCATCGTATCCTGGACGATGTCGAGGGCGGCTTCTTCTTCGCGCACCGCATAGAGCGCCTGCTTGAAGGCGCGACGTTCCGAGGTTTCGAGGAAAGTGGCGAGCTGATGCGGCGAGGCCAGGATTATTCCTTCGGCAAAATGGCACGGATGCTGTTGTTTTTCAGGGGGTGCCTTGACCGCCGGGGGGCGTGTCGATTATGGTTACGCCCTTTTCAGTTAACAGCTTTTTGGGCTTGCATATGATGATCAGCGGTGCGGAAATTGTAATCAGGTGCCTGCAGGAAGAAAAGGTCGATTGCGTGTTCGGATACCCTGGCGGTTCCGTGCTGCACATCTACGATGCCTTGTTCAAGCAGGACGACGTCAAGCATGTTCTGGTTCGCCATGAGCAGGCCGCCGTACACGCTGCCGACGCCTATTCCCGTTCTTCGCAACGCGTCGGCGTCGCCCTGGTGACTTCCGGTCCCGGCGTGACCAATACCGTGACCGGCATCGCCACTGCCTACATGGATTCGATCCCGATGGTCGTGCTGTGCGGTCAGGTGCCGACTCAGTACATCGGCCAGGATGCCTTCCAGGAGTGCGACACGGTCGGCATCACCCGCCCCTGCGTCAAGCACAACTTCCTGGTCAAGGACGTCAAGGATCTGGCGACCACCATCAAGAAGGCCTTCCACATTGCTGCGACCGGTCGTCCCGGCCCGGTGGTCGTTGACATCCCCAAGGACGTCACCGCGCAGATGTGCGAGTTCGACTACCCGAAGACGATCCAGATGCGTTCGTACAATCCGGTGGTCAAGGGGCACCTCGGCCAGATCAAGAAGGCCGTGCAGATGCTGCAGGAAGCCAAGCGGCCGATCATCTACACCGGCGGCGGCGTGATCCTGTCCGATGCTGCCGACAAGCTGACGCAGCTGGCGAAGAAACTCGATTTCCCGGTCACCAACACGCTGATGGGCCTGGGCGGCTACCCCGCCACCGACCGTCAGTTCGTCGGCATGCTCGGCATGCACGGCACCTTCGAAGCCAACAACGCGATGCACTACGCAGACGTGATCCTGGCCGTCGGTGCCCGTTTCGACGACCGCGTGATCGGCAACCCGGAACACTTCAGCAGCGAGAAGCGCCGCGTCATCCACATCGACATTGATCCGTCGTCGATCTCCAAGCGCGTCAAGGTCGATGTCCCCATCGTTGGCAACGTTGCCGACGTGCTCGACGAAATGCTCAAGCTGCTCGATGGCGGTTGCAAGACCGATCCGGAAGTTGCCGACTGGTGGAAGCAGATCGACGAATGGCGCGGCCGCAAGTCGCTGGCCTATCGTCAGACCAATCACATCATGCCGCAGTACGTGGTCGAGAAACTCTACGAAGTGACCGGCGGCGATGCCTTCATCACTTCCGACGTCGGCCAGCACCAGATGTTTGCTGCGCAGTACTACAAGTTCGACAAGCCGCGGCGCTGGATCAATTCCGGCGGTCTGGGCACCATGGGCGTCGGCCTGCCGTACGGCATGGGCGTGCTGATGGCCAATCCGGATGCGCAGGTCGCCTGCGTTACCGGCGAAGGCTCGATCCAGATGTGCATCCAGGAGATGTCCACCTGCAAGCAGTACGGCCTGCCGGTCAAGATCATCAACCTGAACAACGGCATGCTCGGCATGGTCCGCCAGTGGCAGGAGATGTTCTACTCCAAGCGTTACTCGCAGTCCTACGTCACCTCGCTGCCCGACTTCGTCAAGCTGGCCGAAGCCTATGGTCACGTCGGTATGCGCATCGAGAAGCCGGAAGACGTCGAGCCGGCACTGCGCAAGGCCTTCACCGAGCACAAGGACGACCTGGTCTTCATGGACTTCATCATCGATCCGGGTGCCAACGTCTTCCCGATGGTCGCCGCCGGCAAGGGCCTGACCGAAATGATCCTGGCCGAAGAACTGTAAGCGGGTAAGGAAAACAACATGCGACACATCATTTCCATCCTGATCGAAAACGAAGCGGGCGCCCTGTCCCGCGTCGCCGGCCTGTTCTCGGCCCGCGGCTACAATATCGAATCGCTGACCGTGGCACCGACGGAAGATCCCTCGTTGTCGCGGATGACCATCCTGACCTCGGGCTCGGACGACGTGCTCGAACAGATCACCAAACAGCTCAACAAGCTGGTTGACGTGGTCAAGGTGGTCGACCTCTCCGAAGCTGCCCATGTCGAGCGCGAACTGATGCTGATCAAGGTTCGCGCCACCGGCAAGGATCGCGAGGAGATGAAGCGCATGGCCGACATCTTCCGCGGCCGCATCATCGATGTCACGGAATCGACCTATGTCATCGAACTCACCGGAGCCAGCACCAAGCTCGACTCCTTCATCGCCGGGCTCGATGCCGGCCTGATTCTCGAAACCGTCCGTACCGGTGTCTGTGGCATCGGTCGTGGCGATCGTATTCTCAAAGTCTGATTACTGTTTTTCTCAAGAGGGATTCATGAAAGTTTATTACGACAAGGACGCCGACCTCTCCCTGATCAAGGGCAAGAACGTCACCATCGTTGGCTACGGCTCGCAAGGCCATGCCCACGCCCAGAACCTGCGCGACTCCGGCGTCAACGTCACGGTCGGCCTGCGCAAGAACGGTGCTTCCTGGGCCAAGGCCGAAGGCGCCGGTCTTAAGGTTGCCGAAGTCAAGGACGCCGTCGCTGCTGCCGACCTGGTCATGATCCTGCTGCCGGACGAGAACATTCCGGAAGTCTACAAGAACGACGTCGAGCCGAACATCAAGCAGGGTGCCACCCTGGCTTTTGCCCACGGCTTCAACGTGCATTACAACCAGGTCGTGCCGCGCGCCGACCTCGACGTGATCATGGTCGCGCCGAAGGGCCCGGGCCACACCGTCCGTTCCGAATACCTGAAGGGCGGCGGCGTGCCGTCGCTGATCGCCATCTACCAGGACAAGTCCGGCAAGGCCAAGGACATCGCCCTGTCCTACGCAGCTGCCAACGGCGGCACCAAGGGCGGCGTGATCGAGACCAACTTCCGCGAAGAAACCGAAACCGACCTGTTCGGTGAGCAGGCTGTTCTGTGCGGCGGCGCCGTCGAGCTGGTCAAGATGGGCTTCGAAACCCTGGTCGAAGCCGGCTACGCGCCGGAAATGGCCTACTTCGAGTGCCTGCACGAACTGAAGCTGATCGTCGACCTGATGTACGAAGGCGGCATCGCCAACATGAACTACTCGATCTCGAACAACGCCGAGTACGGCGAGTACGTGACCGGTCCGGAAGTCATCAACGAGCAGTCGCGTGAAGCCATGCGCAACGCCCTGAAGCGCATCCAGACCGGCGAGTACGCCAAGATGTTCATCCTCGAAGGTCGTACCAACTACCCGAGCATGACGGCCCGTCGTCGCCTGAACGCCGTGCATCCGATCGAGACGGTCGGCGGCCAGCTGCGCGACATGATGCCGTGGATCAAGAAGAACAAGCTGGTCGACCAATCCAAGAACTAAGGTTGGTGCCGGCTCCACGGAGCGTCGTTGCTTGGGCTTGCCGTACTAACGTACTGTCTTCGCCCGCGCGCCTAGCTCCGTGTTCGCTTTGACGCTTTGGGCGGTGTGGGAGACTGCACCGCCCAAATTGTTTGTGGGAAGGGTGTATCCTTGCACCGTTCCAGCTTTCCCTTGCTGCCCATGACCGAACTCAAACCCCGCAAAGCTCTGTTCAATCCGGAAGTCAAACGTCGCGGCATCTACCTGTTGCCGAACATGTTCACGACTGCGGCGCTGTTTGCCGGCTTCTTTGCCATCGTCCAGGCCATGCAGGGCGATTTCGAGAAGGCGGCGATGGCGATCTTTATCGCCATGGTCCTCGACGGCCTCGACGGCCGCGTGGCGCGGCTGACCAATACGCAGTCGGCCTTTGGTGCCGAATACGATTCGCTGTCCGACATGGTCAGCTTCGGTGCGGCGCCGGCGCTGGTCATCTACATGTGGGCGCTCAACGATCTGGGGCGCATCGGCTGGATTGCCGCCTTCATCTACTGCGCCGGTGCGGCCTTGCGGCTGGCGCGCTTCAACACCACGCTGGAAGTCATGGACAAACGCTTCTTCCAGGGGCTGCCGTCGCCGGCGGCAGCGGCGCTGGTTGCCGGTCTGGTGTGGGTCAGCATCGTCGCCGAGGTTTCCGGGCACGACATCCGCTGGCTGGCCTGCGGCGTCACCGTGCTCGCCGGCGTGACCATGGTGTCCAACATCCGCTATTACAGCTTCAAGGACATCAACCTGAAGAAGAGCGTGCCTTTCTTTGCCATTGCCGCGGTCGCGCTGGTCTTCGCGCTGATCGCCTACAGCCCGGAAATCGCACTGTTCGGTTTCTTCGTGGTCTACTGCCTGTCCGGTTATGTCCTGGCCCTGATCGGCCTGTTCAAGCGCAAGCCGGTCTGAGTTCGACGGAGTCATCATGAAACAACACTTGGTCATTTTCGATACCACGCTGCGCGACGGTGAGCAGAGTCCCGGCGCGTCGATGACGCGCGAGGAGAAGATCCGCGTCGCCCGCCAGCTGGAGAAGATGCGCGTCGACGTCATCGAGGCCGGCTTCGCCGCCGCTTCGCCCGGCGATTTCGAATCGATCCAGGCGATCGCCCAGGCGATCAAGGATTCGACGGTCTGCTCGCTGGCGCGCGCCAGCGAGAACGACATCGCCCGTTCCGGCGAGGCGATCCGCCCGGCCAAGTCGGGCCGCATCCATACCTTCATCGCGACCAGTCCGATCCACATGGAGAAGAAGCTGCGCATGAGTCCCGATCAGGTGGTCGAGCAGGCGGTCAAGGCGATCGGCTGGGCGCGGCAATACACCGACGACGTCGAGTTCTCGGCCGAGGACGCCGGGCGTTCGGAAATCGACTTCCTGTGCCGCATCTTCGAGGCGGTGATCAAGGCCGGGGCGAAGACGATCAACGTGCCCGACACGGTTGGCTACAACATCCCCTCGCAGTACGCCGAAACCATGCGCCAGTTGATCGAGCGCGTGCCCAATTCCGATAAGGTGGTGTGGTCGGTGCATTGTCACAATGACCTCGGCCTGGCCGTGTCCAACTCGCTGGCCGCCGTGCTGGCCGGTGCCCGTCAGGTCGAATGCACGATCAACGGTCTCGGTGAACGCGCCGGCAACGCCGCGCTGGAAGAAATCGTCATGGCCGTGCGCACGCGCGCCGATGTCTTCCCGGTCGAGACGCGCATCGACACGACGCAGATCGTCGCCGCTTCCAAGCTCGTCTCGCAGATCACCGGCTACCCGGTGCAGCCGAACAAGGCCGTCGTCGGCGCCAACGCCTTCGCGCACGAGTCCGGTATCCATCAGGACGGCGTGCTCAAGCACCGCGAGACCTACGAGATCATGCGTGCCCAGGATGTCGGCTGGACGCAGAACAAGCTGGTACTCGGCAAGCACTCCGGGCGCAACGCCTTCAAATCGCGGCTGCAGGAACTGGGGATCGAACTGGACAGCGACGAGGCGCTCAATGCCGCCTTCGCCCGCTTCAAGGAACTGGCCGACAAAAAGCACGAGATTTTCGACGAGGACCTGCACGCGCTGGTCTCGGACGAAGTCGTGACGCCGGAGCAGGAACACTACAAGCTGGTCTATTCCCGGGTGACCTCGGAAACCGGCGAGATGCCGCAGGCGACCGTTATCCTCAGTGTCGGCGGCGTCGAACACAAGGCCGAAGCCAGCGGCGGCGGGCCGGTCGATGCGACGTTCAAGGCGATCGAAAGCATTGCCGGCAGCGGTGCCGAGTTGCTGCTTTACTCGGTCAATGCGATCACCACCGGTACCGATGCCCAGGGCGAGGTGACCACGCGCCTGGCCAAGGGCGGCCGCATCGTCAACGGCAACGGCGCCGATACCGACATCGTCATCGCTTCGGCGCGTTCCTACCTGAATGCGCTGAACAAGCTCGAATCGACGCTCGACAAGGTGCGCGCCCAGGGCGACGACATCTGAGTCAGCGCGCCCTGGCAAAAAACCGCGTCACGACGACGCGGTTTTTTTTATCTCGGTATTTCTTGTCGCCCGGATGAACATCACCGCTGAGTAGAAGATGAGCACGGCGAGCACGGTTTCGCCGACAGCCAGCCATTGTGACAGTCCCTGGTCGCTGGTTGCCCGGGTCAGGCCTTCGAGCAGGTAGAGCTGGATCAGCAGTGACAGCCACTTGTAGGTGTACCGCTTGCCGCGCAGGATGCCGAACAGCGGCGCCAGCAGGACGATGGCCTTGAGCGTCAGCCACGAGCCGCCTGGGCGCAAGGGCGCCAGCCAGCCTTCCCAGGCCAGGCAGAGGAAGATCAGGGCGATCAGCGCGGCGCTGGTCAGGTTCTGGTAAAGGCGGGCGTTCATGATTTCCCCAGTTGGACGACCAGTCGGGCCAGGCGCTGGCCCTGGGCGAAAGCCAGCTGGCTTTCCGCTTCGGTCAGTGTCGGATCACCGTTACCACCGGCGACATGGCTGGCCCCGTAGGGTGTGCCGCCGCTGCGTGTGGTCGATAATTCGGCTTCGGTGTAGGGTAGCCCCATCAGCAGCATGCCGTGGTGCAGTAGCGGCAGCATCATGCTCAGCAGCGTCGCTTCGTTGCCGCCGTGCTGGCTGGCGCTGGAGGTGAACACGCAGGCCGGTTTGCCGGCCAGGCTGCCGTTCTGCCAGGTGGCGATGGTGCCGTCCCAGAAATACTTCATCGGCGCTGCCATGTTGCCGAAACGGACCGGGCTGCCCAGGGCCAGGCCGGCGCATTCCTCAAGATCGCTGATTTCGACGTAGGGCGCCCCTGTGTCGGGAACGCCGGGGGCACTCGCTTCGCAGACGGTGGACACCCGGGGGACGGTGCGCAGGCGGGCCTGGGCGCCGGGGACCGAATCGATGCCGCGGGCCAGGCGTTCGGCCAGGGCACGGACCGAGCCGCGATGGCTGTAGTAAAGGACGAGTATGTCTTGCATGGGCCCGGATTATACGTCCGGGCGGCCATCACTCCATGTCTTCGGGAAGGATCGGGAAGATCTCGACCGAACTGGTCTGCTCGTCGATGCCCGTGGTGCGGACTTCGCGGACGGCAAAATTGTCCTGCTCGATCAGCAGCACGATCTGGCGGCTGTCCTCGTTGAGCAGTCCGGGGCTGACCACCAGCGACTGGTTCTTGCGCAGTGGCGGGGTCTCGGGAAGAATCAGCGCGTTGATCTGGGTGGCCTGGAGGTTCCACGGCTGGGCAATGCGGGCGGCGATGGCTCGGGGCGCCAGCAACTGCAGGCCGACCTCGACATGCTCCGGGTTTTCCGAGATGGCCCAGCGGATGATGCAGACGTGCCAGGCGTCGCCGTTGCCGGCTTCCTTCTGGGTCTGGATGGCAACGATGTCGCCGACCCGCAGCTGGGTGGTGCTGCCCATCATGTGCATCAGGGCAAAGCCGTCGGGGCTTTCGTTGGTCACCATCCATTCACTGAGTTCAACGTCCTGGTCCGGATTCTCCAGCAGCCGGTGGAGGCTCTCCAGGCCCGAGCACAGTCGGGCGCGGTAGGACTGCCGACGGCGCGGGAACTTGCGCTTGGCGGGCAGTCCCCATAGCTTTTCCAGGCGCCTGAGAACACCCTGGCCGCTGTGGGTGCCGGCAAACTCGGGCAGCCCGAGTTGCCGGGGCGGGGTGCCAGTATCGAGCTGGTGGCGGATTTCGCCGATTTCCCGGGCGAGTTCGGCGCAGGAAAAATACAGCGGCTGGATGTCGCTGCCCGGCGTGCGCCGGCTCAGTGCGTGGGCGGGGAAGTCGCGGTCGAGGTCGATCCAGAAGCAGCTGTCGAGCGGTTCGCTGATTTTTTCGCTGAGCGCCGGCGGCTGTCCGCTCTGCTCGACGAGAGCGTTGATGAATTCCAGTTCGTCTGAGGAAAAAGAAGCCGGCTGGGCAATCGCGGTGAGCAGGATGTTGGTGTACAGGCGCTGGATGCTGGCCGATTCCCTCGGGCCCGGGTGATGTTCGACGCCGAGGCGGCGGGCGGTCCGGAAGGCGGCGTGCAGTTGCTGCCAGAGCCCGGGGCGGGGCGGCGCGGCGACCAGGTGGTGGATGCGGATCTGCCAGGCAATCGACAGCATGGCCCGGCGCAGCGAGGTCTGCGCGCCGTTGCCCAGGGTGTTGCCCTGCGGGTCGAACAGGGCCGCCAGGGTGTTGAAATAATCCTGGGTCAGCGTCTCCAGCAGTTCAAGGATCAGGCGGACACGCTGGCGAATCTTGCGCGAGATCGGTAGCGATAACTCGTTCAAGCGCGGCAACTCGTTGCGCACGACCTCCTCGGTGTGGGCATAGAGGAGGTCAAGCAATTTGATGCGTTGCGGTGTGGCAATCGGTGCTTCGCGAAGATAGAGCACCTGACGCAGCAGTTCCTCGGTATCCTCCGCGCTCGAGCGACCGTGGGCCAGCGCCAGCCATTCAAGAATGCCCTTGATGCCGCCTTCGCCGGCCACCGCTGTGTCGTTTTGTGGTGTTTTTGCCATGATTTCTGCAAGGATAGCAAAAAAGGGCATTTCTCCCTATCTTGCCAAGCGGCGGTCGTCGGCGATTGCGTTGCGCTTAAGTGGCTTGTTTTTTATCGATTTGCAGATATAATCTTGCGTCTTTTTCCCAGCTAACGAAAGTATTCCAATGGTTGTTATCCGTCTTGCCCGTGGCGGCGCCAAGAAGCGCCCGTTCTACAACATGGTTGTTACCGATTCCCGTAACCGTCGTGACGGCCGTTTCGTTGAGCGCATCGGCTTCTACAACCCGGTTGCCTCCGGCAATGCCGAAGCCCTGCGTATTTCCGCCGATCGTCTGGCCTACTGGCAGAACAACGGCGCCCAGCTGTCGCCGACGGTTGCCCGTCTGGTCAAGCAGCACGCTGCCCAGCAGGCTGCCTAAGCGGCTTTGCCCTTGTCCGGCAGCGAAATCGTCGTCCTGGGTCGGCTGGCCGATCCTTACGGGATTCGCGGCTGGCTGAGACTGCATCCTTTCGGGGATGATCCGCTGGCCTGGGCAGACATGCCGGTCTGGTGGATCGGTCGCGAAGGCGGACCGTGGCGCGAAGTCGGGCTCAAGGGTCTGAAAGCGCATGGCGACGGGATTGTCGTCCTGCTGGACGAAGTCCCCGACCGGACGGCCGCCGAGGCGCTGAAGGGAACACTGGTGGGCGCGCCGCGCGACATGTTGCCGCCGCCCGCCGATGACGAGTTCTACTGGGGCGATTTGCTCGGTCTGGTGGTCGTCAATGAAGCAGACGAAACGCTCGGCACGGTTGCCGGGCTGATCGAAACCGGCGCCAACGATGTGTTGCGCGTGGTCGCCGGGGATGGCACCGAACGACTGCTGCCTTTTGTCGAGGCAGTGGTGCTGGCGGTGGAGAAGGAAGCAGGGCGCATTCGCGTTGCGTGGGGCAGCGACTGGTGATCCGGTTCGACTGCGTGACCATCTTTCCGGAGATGTTCGCCGCCGTGACGCAAAGCGGTATTACCCGACGGGCGCTGGAAGAAGGGCGCTGGGCCTGGCAAGGCTGGAATCCCAGGGATTTCGCCGAAAACGCCTGGCGTCGCGTCGATGATCGTCCCTTCGGCGGCGGACCGGGCATGCTGATGCAGCCGGGGCCGCTGGAGAAGGCGATTGCTGCAGCAAAGGCGCAGCAGCAGGCAGCGGGCCTGGCGAGCAGCCGGGTCATCTACCTGTCGCCGCAGGGCGCGCCGCTGACCCACGAACGGGTCATGCAGCTGGCGAGCGGCGAAGCGGGGCTGATCCTGCTGTGCGGCCGCTATGAAGGAATCGACGAGCGTCTGATCGAGCGCTGTGTCGATGAGGAAATTTCGATCGGGGATTTCGTGCTCTCCGGGGGCGAATTGCCGGCGATGGTGCTGATCGATGCCATTGTCCGCCAGTTGCCCGGGGTGCTCGGCGATGCCGCTTCGGCGGTGGAAGATTCGTTTGTCGGTGGTCTGCTGGATTGTCCGCACTACACCCGTCCCGAGGTTTACGAGGGAATGGCGGTGCCTGAAGTGCTGATCTCCGGCGATCACAAGAAAATTCGTCGTTGGCGGCTCAAGCAGTCGCTGGCGCGGACCCGGAAGCGTCGCCCGGATTTGCTGGCGCACCGCAGTCTGACTGCGGAGGAAACGCAACTCCTCACGGAAATATCCGGAGAGGAGCAATGCGGTGAGTAATGTTTTATAAAAAGGATCTCACATGAACCTGATTCAACAGCTGGAACAAGAAGAAATCGCCCGCCTGGGCAAGACCATTCCCGACTTCGCACCGGGCGACACCGTTGTCGTTCAAGTGAAGGTCAAGGAAGGCAACCGCGAGCGTCTGCAGGCTTACGAAGGCGTCGTCATCGCCAAGCGTAACCGTGGCCTGAACTCGAACTTCATCGTCCGCAAGATTTCTTCGGGCGAAGGCGTCGAGCGTACCTTCCAGACCTATTCGCCGCTGGTTGCGTCGATCGAACTCAAGCGTCGCGGTGACGTCCGTCGCGCCAAGCTGTACTACCTCCGCGACCGTTCGGGCAAGTCCGCACGCATCAAGGAAAAGCTGCCGGCGAAGAAGGCTTCCGCCTGATCGACGGTTTGCTGCAGGACATGAAAAGGGGCTTCGGCCCCTTTTTTTCGTCTACGGAAAATGCCGGGCAACAAAAAAAGAGGCCGTAGCCTCTTTGGGATGAATCCGGGGCAGACCGCGGCAGTCAGCCGTTTTTCTTGTCCCGCTCGATCAGCGCATACGCCGAGTGGTTGTGGATCGATTCGAAATTTTCCGATTCGACGACGTAGGCGTCGATGCGCGGCTCGGCGTTGAGGCGGGCGGCGACGTCGCGGACCATGTCCTCGACGAACTTGGGGTTGTCGTAGGCACGTTCGGTGACGTATTTTTCGTCCGGGCGCTTCAGCAGACCGAACAGTTCGCAGGAGGCCTCGGACTCGACCAGTTGCACCAGCTCCTCGATCCAGACGAAATCGTTGGTGCGGGCGGTGACGGTGACGTGCGAGCGCTGGTTGTGGGCGCCGCGTTCGGAAATCTTCTTCGAGCACGGGCACAGGCTGGTGACCGGGACGACGACCTTGGTCGAGGTGACGATCTCACCGTTCTTGATGTCGCCGATGAAGGTGACGTCGTAGTCCATCAGGCTCTGCACGCCGGAGATCGGCGCCGTCTTGTTGATGAAGTAGGGGAAGTTCATCTCGATGTGGCCGGTTTCGGCTTCGAGCTTGACGATCATGTCCTGGAGCATGGCCGGGAAGTTCTCGACCGAGATCTCGCGTTCGTGGCTGTTCAGGATTTCCACGAAGCGCGACATGTGCGTGCCCTTGAAGTTGTGCGGCAGGCCGACGTACATGTTGAAGACGGCGATGGTGTGCTGGACGCCGGCGGCCTTGTCGCCGACTTTGACCGGGTGGCGGATCGACTTGATGCCAACCTTGTTGATGGCGATCTGGCGGGTGTCGGCGGAGTTCTGGACGTCAGGGATGCTGGTAGTGGTCATTGTGCTGTTCTGTCGGGTGATTGATTGGCCAGGCGTTCGCGCACACTGCGCACGATGCCGTCCTTGTCGAGGCCGAGCTCGGCGAGGAGCTGACCCTGTTCGCCATGATCGATGAAACGATCCGGCAGGCCGAGACGCAGCACGGCCACGTTCAACCCGCGTTCGGCCAGCACCCGCTCGATTTCCGAGCCGGCACCGCCAATCACGGCATTCTCTTCGATGCTGACGAGCAGCGAATGGTTCCCCGCCAGCTCGACAATCAGTTCGATGTCGAGCGGCTTGACGAAGCGCATGTTGGCGACCGTCGCGTCGAGCACCTTGCCGGCGGCTTCGGCGGCGGCGACCAGGCTGCCGAAGGCAAGCAGGGCGACGCCCTGGCCGCGACGGCGGATTTCACCCTTGCCCAGTGGCAGCGTGTCGAGTTCGCCCGACGGCAGCGTACCGGTGCCGCCGCCGCGCGGGTAGCGAACCAGGCTGGGGCCGTCATGGGCGAAGGCGGTGGATAGCAGACGCCGGCATTCGGCTTCGTCGGCGGGGGTCATCACCACCATGTTCGGGATGCAGGCGGCGAAGGACAGGTCGAAGGTGCCGTGATGGGTCGGGCCGTCGGCACCAACCAGGCCGCCACGGTCGACGGCGAAGACGACCGGCAGGTTCTGCAGGGCGACGTCGTGGATCAACTGGTCGTAGGCGCGCTGCAGGAAGGTCGAGTAGATGGCGACGACCGGCTTCAGTCCTTCGCAGGCCAGTCCGGCGGCGAAGGTCACGGCGTGCTGCTCGGCGATGCCGACATCGTGGTAACGGTCGGCGAATTCGCTGGCGAAGCGGACCATGCCGGAACCTTCGCGCATCGCCGGGGTGATCGCCACCAGGCGCGAATCGGCGCGCGCCATGTCGCACAGCCAGTCACCGAAGACCTGGGTATAGGTCAGCTTGCCGCCGCCCTTGCCGCTGGCGATGCCCTGGTCGGCGGAGAACTTGCCGACGCCGTGGTAGAGGATGGGGTCGCTCTCGGCCAGCTTGTAGCCCTGGCCCTTCTTGGTGATCACGTGCAGGAACTTCGGGCCCTTGAGTTGCTTGAGGTTCTCCAGCGTCGGGATCAGCGCGTCGAGGTCGTGGCCGTCGATGGGGCCGTAGTAATGGAAACCGAATTCCTCGAACAGCGTGCCCGGGGCGATCATGCCCTTGACGTGCTCCTCGGCGCGGCGCGCCAGTTCGAGCAGCGGCGGGGCGAAGCCGAGCATGTGCCGGCCGGCCTCGCGGGCGGCGTTGTAAGTCTTGCTCGAGGTCAGACGGGTCAGGATGTTGTTCAGCGCGCCGACCGGCGGCGAGATCGACATCTCGTTGTCGTTGAGGATGACCAGCATGTCGGTCTCGCCGACGCCGGCGTTGTTCATGGCCTCGAAGGCCATGCCGGCCGACATCGCGCCGTCGCCGATGATGGCGACGACCTTGCGCGCCTCGCCCTTAAGGCGGGCGGCGTGGGCCATGCCCAGCGCGGCCGAGATCGAGGTCGACGAGTGACCGACGCCGAAGGTGTCGTATTCGCTCTCGCAACGTTTGGGGAAACCGGCGATGCCGTGGCGCATGCGCAGCTTGTCCATGCCCTGGCGGCGGCCGGTCAGAATCTTGTGCGGGTAGCACTGGTGGCCGACGTCCCAGACCAGGCGGTCGGCCGGTGTGTCGAAGACGGCATGCAGCGCGATGGTCAGTTCGACGGTGCCGAGGTTGGACGACAGGTGGCCGCCGGTCTGCGACACCGATTCGATCAGGAATTCGCGCAGTTCGCCGGCAAGCTGGGGCAGTTGCTTGCGTTCCAGCCGACGCAGGTCGGCCGGGCTGTCGATGGTTTCCAGCAGCGGGTAGCTCATGGTCAGAATTGGCGGTGGCAGATGAAATCGGCCAGTTGGGTCAGGCGGCTGGCACGCTCGCCGAAAATGGACAGCGCCGACAGGGCTTCGGTTCGCAATTCCTCGGCGTAGGCGCGGGCGCGCTCCAGGCCGAGCAGGGCGACGTAGGTCGGTTTGTCGGCAGCTTCGTCCTTGCCGGCGGTCTTGCCGAGCGTGGCGGTGCTGGCGGTGCAGTCAAGGATGTCGTCGACAACCTGGAAGAGCAGGCCGGCGCGTTTGGCGAAACGGTCGAGACCGGCGCGTTCGTCGGCCGACAGCGGCTGGCCGGCCAAGGCGCCGAGCATGACTGCGGCGCGGATCAGGGCGCCGGTCTTGAGCGCGTGCATCAGTTCGAGTTCGGCCTGTTCGAGCGGTTTGCCGACCGAAGCCAGGTCGATGGCCTGACCGCCGGCCATGCCGCGCGAGCCGCTGGCGTGGGCGAGCAGGGCGATCATTTCGAGCTGGCGCTCACCGAGCGGCTGGCTGGCCAGCAGTTCGAAGGCCAGTGTCTGCAGGCTGTCGCCGACCAGCAGCGCGGTCGGTTCGTCGTATTCAACGTGGCAGGTCGGCCGGCCGCGGCGCAGCACGTCGTCGTCCATGCACGGCAGGTCGTCGTGCACCAGCGAGTAGGCGTGGATCAGCTCGACCGCGCAGGCGACGACATCGAGTTTGTCCGGGGTGGCGCCGGTCAGTTCGCCGGCGGCGAAGGCGAGCAGCGGCCGCACACGCTTGCCGCCGCCGAGTGTGGCGTAGCGCATGGCCTCGTGCAGGCGTTGCGGGATCATCTCGCCGGCCGGCAGGAGGCGGCTCAGGGCGGATTCGGTGCGGGCCTGGGTGGCGGCCATCCAGTCAGCAAAAGGAATGCTCACTGCGCCTCCAGGGTTTTGCGGTCGATTTCCCGCGCTTCACCGTTCTCGATGATGCGAATCTGTTCCTCGGCGCGCTCGAGTTGCGCCTGACAGTGACGGATCAGCGCCATGCCGCGCTGGTGGGCGGCGATCGAGGCTTCGAGTTCGAGCTGGCCGCCTTCCATGCCGGAGACGATGGCCTCAAGTTCAGCCAGTGCGGTCTCGAATTTCAGGTCGGCGATCGACGTCGGATCCATGTCACACAGTCTTGGGGAAACGCGTGAAAATACTCCATCCGGGGTATTTCGGTCAAATTTCAGGATAAAATCAATATCCTTTTAACCCGCTGGAGGCTTGGAATGTCCGACATGGCGACTTCGTCCCGGTTGGCCCCTGCAGTTTCCCAACTGCCGGTGGACTGGTACTTCGATGAACGGATTTACGCGCTGGAGAAGAAACTCATCTTCGATGCCGGTCCGGGCTACGTCGGCCACCAGTTGATGGTGCCCGAAGCGGGGGATTACCGTACCCAGGAATGGAAGGACCATGGCCAGATGCTGCTCAACGGCGGCGCGGTCGGACCGAATGCCGGCATCTGGCAGATGTCCAACGTCTGCCGCCATCGTCAGGCGATCATGCTGCAGGGCGCCGGCAAGCTTGAAGGGCCGGTGGTCTGCCCGATCCACCGGTGGACCTACGAGCAATCCGGCGAACTGATCGGGGCGCCGCACTTCCCGCAGAATCCCTGCCTGAACCTCGACAAGGTCAAGCTGGAAAACTGGAACGGCCTGCTGTTCAAGGGCCCGCGTTCGGCCAACGCCGATCTGGCCGGCATGACCACCGCGCGCGACCTCGACTTCTCCGGTTACAAGCTCGACCACGTCGAGATGCACGAGTGCAATTACAACTGGAAGACCTTCATCGAGGTCTATCTGGAGGACTACCACGTCGTCCCCTACCATCCGGGTCTGGGCAATTTCGTCACCTGCGACGATCTGACCTGGCAGTTCGGCGACTGGTATTCGGTGCAGAAGGTCGGCATCACCTCGCTGCTCAAGGAATCCTCGTCGGCCGTGTACAACCGCTGGCAGAAGGTCGTTCGCGAGTACTACGGCGACCGCGGGCAGACGCCGCCGCAAGGCGCGATCTGGCTGACCTACTACCCGAACATCATGGTCGAGTGGTATCCGCACGTGCTGGTCGTGTCGACGCTGATCCCGATGGGCGTGGACAAGACGATGAACGTCGTCGAGTTCTACTACCCCGAGGAAATCGTCGATTTCGAACGCGAGTTCATCGAGGCCGAACGTGCCGCCTACATGGAAACCGCGATCGAGGACGACGACATCGGCGAGCGCATGGACCGTGGCCGCAAGGCGCTGCTGGCCGCAGGCAAGAACGAGGTCGGCCCGTACCAGAGCCCGATGGAAGACGGCATGCAGCACTTCCACGAGTTTTACCGCCGGATCATGCAGAAGGACATTGAAGCACGTTGAGTTCCCGTTGAATTCACGCTGCCGATGAGGGCGCCGGGGTAAAATCCGGCGCCCTTCGTATTTTCGAGTTCCCGCATGCAATCCCTGTGGATGATCGCCGCCAGCTTCCTGTTCGCCTGCATGGGCGTCTGCGTCAAGCTCGCGGCCGAAACCCACAATGCGGTCGAAATCACCTTCTGGCGCAGTGCCATCGCCCTGCTGCTGATGTATGGCCTGGTCCGCCTGCGCGGCGTGTCGCTGCGCACGCCGCACTGGCGCTGGCAGATCACGCGCGGGGTGGTCGGCTTCTCGGCGCTGTTCTCCTATTTTTATGCGATCACGCTGCTGCCGCTGGCGACGGCGGTGACGCTCAACTACACCTCGGCCATCTTCCTGGCGCTCTATCTGGTACTGGCCGGCTGGCGCATGCGTACCGGCATGCTCGGTGCGCTGGCGATCGGCCTGGCCGGGGTCGTCCTGCTGCTCAAGCCGACCTTGCACGAAGATCAACTGGTCGGCGGCTTGATCGGCCTCGGTTCGGGCGTCCTGGCCGGCATGGCCTACTTCAGCGTGCGCGAACTTGGCGCACGCGGCGAACCGGAAACGCGCACCGTCTTCTACTTCTCGCTGGTGGCCACCGTCTGTTCCGCGATCTGGCTGGCTTTCGGCGAAATCAACCCGGTCGATGCCGACAGCGGCCTGATCCTGTTCGGCGTCGCCGCTTTTGCCACGCTCGCCCAACTGGCCATGACCCGCGCCTATTCGCGCGGCAAGACGCTGATGTCGGCGGCGCTGGCCTACTCCACGGTGATCTTCTCCAGCCTCGCCGGCATGCTGTTCTGGGGCGAAGTCCTGCCGGCATCGGCATGGGCGGCGATCGGCCTGATCATCCTGTCGGGCATTGCGGCGACGCATTTTTCGCGTGCCAGCCCGGTGGAGCAGGATTAAACTGGACCCAGAACAACAAAGGAGCAAGACCATGATCGTCATCGACCATAAAGGCCACCGCGTCAATGTTTCCGTCTTCGGCGAGTTCACGCTGGCGGATTACCGGGAGTTCGAGGAAGTCGTCAATTACAAGATCAAGTTCGAGGGGCCCGTCGACCTGTTCTTCGACCTGACCAAGATGGGTACGCTGACGCTCGACGTGGCCTGGGAAGAGGTCAAGTTCTCGCGCGCCCACGCCAACGATTTCAACCGCGTGGCGGTCGTTACCGACAGCGAGTGGGTGACCTGGAGCGCCTGGATTTCGCAGACCTTCGTCAATGCCGACGTGCAGGTCTTCGACGATGCGGCAGCCGCCGACGAGTGGCTGGAGAGCGAGGCTTGAGTTTCGGCACGCTGGTTTCCGTCGCCCAGTTGCAGGCGCAACTGGGCAATCCCGACTGGTGCGTCATCGATGTCCGCCATCAACTGGCCGACGTTGCCTACGGCGAGCGGGCTTATGCCGAAGCCCACATTCCGGGCGCCCACTTCCTGCATTGCGACCGCGATCTGTCCGGGCCGACGACCGGCGGTAACGGTCGCCACCCGCTGCCCGATCCGCAGTTGCTGGCCGACCGTCTGGGCAGCATCGGCGTCGGCCGACAGACCCAGGTGGTGGTGTATGACGACGCCCAGGGCATGATTGCCGGCCGGCTGTGGTGGTTGTTGCGCTGGCTCGGTCACGACGCCGTGGCCGTACTCGACGGTGGCTGGCAGGACTGGCTGGCGGCCGGCGCGGCGGTCGATGCCGTGCCGCCCGTGGCTAAGCCCCGCGAATTCACCCCGGTGACGCGCAATTTTGCCGTCGACGCGCAGTTCGTCCGCCGCATGCTGGATTCGCCCTCGATGCGACTGGTCGATGGCCGGGCCAGTGACCGCTTCCGTGGCGAGAACGAGACCATCGACCCGGTCGGCGGTCATATTCCCGGCGCGGTCAATCGTTTCTTCCGCGACAACCTTGCCGCCGACGGTCACTTCAAGCCGGCCGGCGAACTGGCCGCCGAGTGGCAGTCCATCCTTGGCGGGCTTGCTCCCGAGCAGTTGGTGCATTACTGCGGTTCCGGCGTCTCCGCCTGTCACAACCTGCTGGCCATGGAAATTGCCGGCCTGTCCGGGGCCCGGTTGTATGGCGGCTCGTGGAGCGAATGGTGCGCCGATCCGGCGCGGCCGGTGGCGCGCTGACCCGACGGCGTCGTGCCGATCGGGGTAATGGCATGTTTGCCGCCGTGGTGGAGAAAAAGAGTGCTGGAGTTTTTGTATGAGCCCATGAAGAATGTGGCCTTTCCCGGCAACTCACCGCAACTCATGCCAGTGTTACCTTTTTTCCGGCGCGTGCTTCTCCTGCTCGCGTGCCTCCTGTCTGTTGCGCCGGCATTGGCCGAAGCGCCGCCGAAATCGGTGCGCGTGGTGCTGGACGACAACTACCCGCCCTACGTGTTCCGGGGGGCGGATGGTTCGGTGCAGGGGATCCTCCCCGAACTCTGGCAGCTCTGGGCAAGGCACACCGGGATTGCCGTGGAACTGCAGGCCATGGACTGGGCCAGGGCGCTCGAGACGATGGCCGGCGGCCACGCCGACATCATCGATACCATCTTCCGCACCGAGGCGCGCGAGAAGTTGTACGACTTTTCCAAGCCCTACGCCGCCATCGAGGTCTCGCTTTTCTTCCACAAAAGCATCAGCGGCATCGCCGATGCCGAGTCGGCCCGGGGTTTCACCATTGGCGTCAAGGATGGCGATGCCTGCATCGATTACCTGAAGACAAAGGGCATCAGCGACTTCAAGCGCTATCCCAGTTACGAGTCGATGGTCAAGGTGGCGGTGCAGCACGGTGTCCGTGTCCTGTGCATCGATCAGCCGCCCGCCCATTATTTTTTCCTGCGCGATGGTGCGCACGAAGAGTTTTTGCATTCGCCTGCGCTGTATACGGGTGAATTTCACCGGGCGGTGGCCAAGGGGCGTACGGATCTTCTGGAAATCGTCGAATCGGGATTTGCCGGGATCGACGCTGTCGAACGGGCGGCCATCGAACGTCGCTGGCTGGGTGAGCCTCTGACTGACAGCCTTTGGGTTCGCTATGCCCGACCCCTGGCGTATGCGGTAATCGGGCTTTGCCTGCTGATCGTTGCCCTGTTTGCCTGGACCCGGATACTGCGCCGCCAGGTCGCTGAACGGACCGGCGAGTTGAGTCGGACGCTGCTTTCCCTGCGTCAGACCGAGGAGCGTTTCCATACGCTGTTCGAACAGGCCAACGACGCGATATTCATCATGCAGGGGGACGTGGTGCTCGACTGCAACCGGCGGGCGGAGAGCCTGTACCATATGCCGCGGGAAAAGCTGGTCGGCATGACGCCGATGGTCGCCTCACCCGAATTCCAGCCGAATGGCCGTCCGTCGCAGGAAGTGCTGCGGGAAATGCTGCAGAAGGCCCATGACGGCGAGTCGGTCGTTTTCGAGTGGCGAAACCTGTACGAGGACGGTTCACCGCTGGATGTCGAGGTCAGCCTCAACCGCATCGATTACGCCGGTGAGGCATGCTTGCAGGCGATCGTCCGCGATGTCACCGAACGCAAGCAGAAGGATATCCGTATCCGCGAATTGCTCGACGAGCAGCGCCTGATTTTCGACAACGCACACGTCGGCATCCTGCTGTTGCGCAATCGGCGGATCATCAAGTGCAATCAGCGTATCGCCGAGATGTTCGGTTTTGCCGGCCCGCAAGAGCTGGAAGGCCAGACCACCGAGGTGCTCTACGGTTCGCGGGAACATTTCGAGGCCGCCGGGCGGGCGGGTTATCCGCTGCTGGCGGCCAATGGCTTTGCCAACTTCGAAACGGAAATGCACCATCGCGACGGCACGGCGATGTGGGTCATGCAGACCGGACGGCCGCTGGATCGTGATGCCGTGCTGGAGGCGCCCTCGATCTGGGTTTATACCGACATCACCGAACGCAAGCGGGTCGAGGTCGATCTGCGCATCGCCGCGGCGGCGTTCGAGTCGCAGGAAGGCATGGTGATCACCGATGCGCGTGGCATCATTCTGCGGGTCAATCAGGCCTTCGTCGAAAGTACCGGTTACCGGGCCGATGAGGTCGTTGGCCAGACGCCGCGAATGTTCAAGTCGGGGCGCCATGATGCTGCCTTCTACCGCGACATGTGGGCGGCGATCATCGAAAATGGCAGCTGGCAGGGCGAGGTCTGGGATCGGCGGAAGAATGGCGAGATCTATCCGAAATGGCTGACCATCTCGGCGGTGAAGGACGATGCCGGCGTGGTCACTCATTACATCGGCACGCATTTCGACATCACCGAACGCAAGAAGGCCGAGGAAAAGATCGAGGCGCTGGCCTTCAACGACCAGCTGACCGGGCTGGCCAACCGCTTCAGCCTGAACGAAAGGCTGTCGCAGGTACTCGGGCTGGCGGCCCGCAATGGCAAGCAGGTGGCCTTGCTGATGATCGATCTCGACAATTTCAAAACGATCAACGACACGCTCGGCCATCAGATCGGCGACCTGCTGTTGATCAAGTTGGCGCAGCGCCTGGGCAAAACCGTTCGCCAGAGCGACCTGGTGGCCCGGCTGGGCGGCGACGAATTCGTCGTCGTGCTGTCCGACCTCGATTCGCCGGCCGACGCCGCCCACGTCGCCGACAAGATACTGTCGGTCGTCGCCAAGCCCTATACGCTGGATGGCAACGAGTTGCGCAGCAGTGCCAGCATCGGCATCTGCCTCTATCCCGATGACGCGGAAGAAAGTGCGGACTTGATGCAGAAGGCCGATGCCGCGATGTATCACGCCAAGGCCAGCGGTCGCGGCAACTACCAGTTCTTCAAGGCCGAGATCCAGCTGGCCGCGGTCAAGCGGCTGGCCATCGAATCCGATCTGCGCAAGGCCATCGAGCAGCGCCAGTTCCTGCTGCACTACCAGCCGCAACTCGATCTGCGCAGCGGTCGCGTGGTCGGGGTCGAGGCCCTGATCCGCTGGCAGCATCCGGAACGCGGCCTGGTCTCGCCGATGGAGTTCATTCCGATTGCCGAGGAGACCGGTCTGATCCTGCCGATCGGCGACTGGGTCCTGGAGCATGCCTGCCGGCAACTGGCCATCTGGCAAAGCCATGGGATCGCGCATGTGCGGATGTCGGTCAACCTGACCGCCAGCCAGTTTCTCAATCGTGCGCTGCCGGATCGTATCCAGGCCTTGTTGCGCCAGTACGGGCTGGAATCCGAAATGATGACCCTCGAAGTCACCGAGTCGATGTCGATGGCCGATCCGGACCAGACCATCGCCTCCATGAACGAACTGACCGGTTGCGGCCTGTCGCTGGCCATCGACGATTTCGGCACCGGTTATTCCTCGCTCGCCTATCTGAAGCTGTTCCCGGTCAGCACGCTGAAGATCGACCGCTCCTTCGTCAAGGATATCGAAAGCGACCAGAACGACGCCGATATCTGCGACGTGACCGTGCTGCTCGCGCACAAGCTCGGGCTCGATGTCGTTGCCGAAGGTGTCGAAACCGAGGCGCAGCTGAAATACCTGCTGTCCATCGGTTGCGAGAAAATCCAGGGCTACCTGATCAGCAAGCCCCTGCCGGCTGATGACGTGGAGCAGTTCATTCGCGACAATCCGCCGATGACCGGCCTGGGGACGACGGATTTGTGGGACACCGCTGAATAGCTTTTACCCGGCGATCTGCGCCAGTGCCCAGGCAACATGTTCGCGAACCAGTGCCGACGGATGGTCGGCCCGGGTTTCCAGCGCCTGGATCGCGGCCGCCGTAGCCGGACCGTTGCCCAGCGCCACGGCAATGTTGCGCAGCCAGCGCGGGTGACCGATGCGGCGGATCGGGTTGCCGGCCAGTCGCGTGTCGAATTGCTGTTCGTTCCAGGCAAACAGCTCGATCAGCGTGGCCGAGTCGAGGCCGTGGCGTGGGGCGAATTCCGGGTCGCCGAGCCGGGCGAAGCGGTTCCACGGGCAGCAGGTCTGGCAGTCGTCGCAGCCGTAGATGCGGTTGCCGATCAGCGGCCGGAGTTCCAGCGGAATGGCGCCGGCCAGTTCGATGGTCAGGTAGGAAATGCAGCGCCGGGCATCGACGACGTAGGGCTGGACGATGGCGCCGGTCGGGCAGGCGTCGAGGCAGGCACGACAGGTGCCGCAGTGCTCGTCGACCGGCGCATCGGGCGGTAGCGGCAGGTCGCAGTAGATTTCGCCGAGAAAGCGCCACGAACCCTGTTTCGACAAGAGTAGCGTGTGCTTGCCGCGCCAGCCGAGGCCGGCCTGGCTGGCGTATTCGACCTCCATCACCGGTGCCGAGTCGGAGAACACCCGGTAGCCGAAGGGGCCGGCCAGTTCGGCGATGGCGTCGGCCAGTTTCTGCAGCCGGCTGCGCACCACCTTGTGGTAATCGCGTCCCTGGGCGTAGCGGGAAATGGCCGCCTGGCCGGGGGCGTCGGCCGTCCGATCGTGCGGCAGGTAGTCGATGGCGGCGGAAATCACCGTGATCGTGCCGGCCTGCAGTTGCTGTGGCTGGGCGCGCAGTTCGAGGTGGCGCGCCATATAATCCATCTCCCCGTGCATGCCGGCGGCCAGCCATGCACGCAGCCGGTCGACGGCCGCGCCCGGTTCGGCGCGGGCCACGCCGATGTCGGCAAAACCCAGTTCCCGGCCGAGTTCGCGGATGCGCGCCTTGATGGCGGCGTGGTCCAGTTTGGAGTCCTGATCATGCATGGCACGGATGTTACCGCCCTTTTCGATTTGCCCGACGAAGCGGCAACGCAGGAACTCGGCAAAAATCTCGCGCAGACGCTGGTGCCCGGCCTGGTGATCTTCCTCGAAGGCGACCTCGGTGCTGGCAAAACCACGCTGGCGCGCGCCATGATCCGCGCCCTCGGACACACCGGTCCGGTGAAGAGTCCGACCTACGCTTTGGTTGAAGTTTACGTAGTTTCGAGTTTATACTTGTATCACTTTGATTTTTATCGCTTCGAGTCACCAGAGGAGTTCCTCGATGCGGGGTTTGGCGAATACTTCAACGAAGCTTCCGTCTGTCTGGTCGAATGGCCTGACAAGGCAGCGGGCTGCGTGCCATCGCCGGACCTGCGCATACACTTGCGGCACGCCGGGTCCGTGCGTGTCGCAGAACTCGCAGCTTCGTCCGAAAGGGGGGCGTCATGCATAAGGACACTCGCCTCGATCCGCGCCGCCGGCAACTCCTGCGCTACGCCGGATCAGCCCTAGTTCTCTCGGTTACGCCGCTGGCGGGGATTGCCGCCAACCGTCCCAGCATCATCGCCGTGCGTATCTGGCCGGCCGAGGATTACACGCGGGTCACGCTGGAACACGACGCACCGCTCAAGTTCACCCATTTCGCCATTGAAAATCCGGATCGCCTGGTTGTCGATATCGAAGGCGTGGAATTCAACAGTGTGCTCGAAAGCCTGGCCGGCAAGGTCGCCGAGCACGATCCCTACATCAAGCTGCTACGCGCGGGGCGTTTCAAGCCCGGCGTCGTCCGTCTGGTCATGGAGCTGAAGACCAAGGTCAAGCCGCAGGTCTTTTCACTGGCGCCGGTTGCCGAATACGGTCACCGTCTGGTGCTCGATGTTTACCCGGAAAATCCGGCCGATCCCTTGATGGCGCTGTTGCAGGGCAGGCAGGATGCGGTCGAGCCGCTGCGCCTGGACGAAGAGTTGGTCAGTCGCCAGCCAGAGCCGGCGAAGCCGCAGTCGGCGGGGCGCTCCGGCAAGCCGGCGGTCAACCGGCTGGTCACCATCATGCTCGACCCCGGTCATGGCGGCGAAGATCCCGGTGCGGTCGGCAAGCGCGGGACCTATGAAAAGAACGTGACGCTGGCGATTGCGCAGCGCCTGAAAAAGCGCATCGATGCCGAGCCGAACATGCGCGCGGTGCTGACCCGCGACGGCGATTTCTTCGTCCCGCTGCATGTCCGTGTGCAGAAGGCGCGTCGCATTCAGGCCGACCTGTTCCTGTCGATTCACGCCGATGCCTGGATCAAGCCGGATGCCCGCGGGTCGTCGGTTTATGTGCTGTCCGAGCAGGGGGCGACGAGTACGCAGGCCCGCTTGCTGGCGCAGAAGGAAAACAACGCCGACCTGATCGGCGGGGTCAATCTGGCCAAGACCAAGGACGTGTTCCTGGCCCGCACGCTGCTCGATCTGTCGCAGACGGCAACGATCAACGACAGTCTGAAACTGGGCAAATACCTGCTCGGCGAACTGGGTTCGATCAATCGCCTGCACAAGGCGCATGTCGAGCAGGCCGGCTTTGCCGTGCTCAAGGCACCGGATATTCCGTCGGCGCTGATCGAGACGGCGTTCATTTCCAATCCGGAAGAGGAACTACGGCTGAAGGACGAGGCTTACCAGGAACAGATGGCCGACGCCCTGATGCGTGGCATCCGCGAGTACTTCGTCAAGCATCCCCCGGGGCCGAAGGCCGGCAGCGGCCGCGCCAGCTGATCGCCGACACGCAACGTCAGAACAGTTCGACTTCGCCCTTGGCGATTTCGCGGGCGGCGAGCCGACCGTCGGTAATCAGCTGTTCGTAGCAGGCCACCTGGTTGCGACCGTTGCGCTTGGCGTAGTAGAGCGCTTCGTCGGCGCGTTCGATGACGTCGGTCGGCGTGTCGCAGCTGAGCAACTGGCTGAAGCCGATGCTGACGGTGACGTGCCCGACCCGGCTGAAAACGGTTTTTTCCACGTCGCTGCGGAAGCGGTCCAGCGTTGCCTGCGCCGAAGCGCGGTCGGTCGGCTGCAGTAGCGCAACGAATTCCTCGCCGCCGAAGCGGAACAGCTGGTCGTCGAAACGGAAGCTCTGGCGCATCACCTGCGACAGCATGATCAGCACTTCATCGCCGATCAGGTGGCCGAAGTTGTCGTTGATGCGCTTGAAATGGTCGATGTCGCAGACGGCCAGCCAGTGGTTGCTGTCCGGCGCCAGCGCGCGACGGGCGAATTGGTGGTCATTGCCGAGCAGTTCGTCGGAAGCCGCTTGGCCGAGCAGTTCGAACAGGTGCTTGTCGAAGGTCTTGCGACTGGCCAGTCCGGTGAGGGTATCGGCTTCGCCGTAGTCGAGCAGGGCGATATGGTTGCCGAAATACTCGATCAGCCCCATCAGCGTGACGCGGCGGTCGGCCGAGAACTCGTCCGAGAGGACCAGATCGATGAAATAGATCGGCTCGTCCAGGCGCAGTACCGGGAAGATCACCCGGTGCGAGCCGTCTTCCTGGTAGTCGAGCACCGCCGACAACTCCTTGCGGCATTGCCGGAGCAGCGGATCGCGATCGATCGGCTGGCAGAAGTGATGATCGGGCAGGTAGGCGTTGCGCAGGAACTGGCCTTGCGGGCCATAACCGGCGCAGGCGAAGACGATGGTCTTGCGCTTGCCGGTGTAGCAGCGATAAATGGTCAGGCGCTCGGGCGCAAACAAATCCATCAGCGCATCGACCATGGCGGAATTGATTTCGGTGCGGTCGCGCCGCGCAGAAATCCTTACGACATGGTTGATCAGTCCCAGCATGGTTGATGGCAGACAAAACGATCGCTTGATTATAGCCACAGCCTGCTTGCCAAGGGGCTGTTTTTTCGTGGATTTGCCCGGAAAACCGGGGTGTCCCGGTATAATCGCGGTTTTTTGCAGCAGCATCCGATGCGCGTTTTTCGCGGTTATTCCCGTCCTGTTCCGGCCCCCGTTGCACTGGCTATCGGCAATTTCGATGGCGTGCATCTCGGTCATGCCGCGCTGATCGGCCGGCTGGTCGACGTTGCCGGGCAGCGCGGGGTGGTGCCGACGGTGCTCAGCTTCGAGCCGCATCCGCGTGAGTTCTTCGCACCCGAATCGGCCCCGGCCCGGCTCAGCACCTTCCGCGAGAAACTCGAACTGCTGGCCGACAGCGGCATTGCTCAGGCGATGATCTGCCCCTTCAATCGCGCTTTCGCCGCCCTGAGCGCCGAACAGTTCATTGAGGCGGTGCTGGTTCGCGGGCTGCAGGTCAGGCATCTGGTGATCGGTGACGATTTCCGCTTCGGCAAGGGGCGGGGTGGCGATTTTGCCATGCTGCAGGCGGCCGGCGCGCGTCACGGCTTCACCGTCGAGGCGATGGGCAGCGTCGTCGTCGATGGCGAGCGGGTTTCCAGTTCCGGCGTGCGCCGGGCGCTGGCCGACGGCGACATGGCGCATGCGGCGAAACTGCTCGGGCGCCCGTACATGATGGACGGCCAGGTCGTGCACGGCCAGAAGCTCGGCCGTCAGCTCGGTTTCGCCACGGCCAACCTGCGCATCAAGCACAACCCGTTGCCGATGACCGGTGTTTTCGCGGTCGAGGTTGCCGGTCTCGGCGACCAAGCCTTGCCCGGTGTCGCCAATCTCGGCATCCGGCCGACCGTCGGCGGCACGCGGCCCTTGCTCGAAGTGCATCTGTTCGACTTCGACCGCGACATCTACGGCGCCCACATTTCGGTGCGTTTCGTGCACAAGCTGCGCGACGAGCAACGTTTTCCCAATTTCGACGCCCTCAAGGCGCAGATCGCGGCCGATGCCGCGGCGGCGCGGGCTTTCTTCAAGCGGTGAGCAAGCAAAATGGCTGATTACAAAGATACGCTGAACCTTCCCGACACCCCGTTCCCGATGCGCGGCGACCTGCCCAAGCGCGAGCCGCAATGGGTCGCCCAGTGGCAGGAGAAGCAGCTCTACCGGAAGATCCGCGAAATCTGCGCCGGCCGGCCGAAATTCATCCTGCACGACGGCCCGCCGTATGCCAACGGCGATATCCACATCGGCCACGCGGTCAACAAGGTGCTGAAGGACATCATCGTCCGTTCGAAGACCCTGGCTGGCTTCGATGCGCCCTATGTGCCCGGCTGGGACTGCCACGGCATGCCGATCGAGATCCAGATCGAGAAGACGCACGGCAAGAACATCCCGCGCGAACAGGTGCAGAAACTGGCGCGCGCCTACGCCGGCGAGCAGATCGAACGCCAGAAGAAGGACTTCATCCGCCTGGGCGTGCTCGGCGAATGGGACAACCCGTACAAGACGATGAACTTCAAGACCGAGGCCGACGAGATCCGGGCACTCGCCCAGATGGTCAAGCGCGGCTTCGTCTATCGCGGCCTGAAGCCGGTGAACTGGTGCTTCGACTGCGGTTCGGCGCTGGCCGAGGCGGAAGTCGAATACCAGGACAAGAAGTCGCCGGCCATCGACGTCGCCTTCGCCGCCGCCGAGCGCGACAAGCTGGCGGCCGCCTTCGGCCTCAAGGAATTGCCGGCCGGTGAGGCCTACGCGCTGATCTGGACGACGACGCCGTGGACCATCCCCGGCAACCAGGCGCTCAACGCCCACCCGGAAATCACCTATCACCTGGTGCAGACCGAGAAGGGCTGCCTGATCCTCGCCGCCGACCTGCAGGAAGCCTGCCTCGCCCGCTACGGCCTGACCGGCACCACCGTCGCCGCCTGCAAGGGCGCGGCGCTCGAGCGCATCGCCTTCCGCCATCCGCTCTACGACCGCCTGTCGCCGGTCTTCCTCGGCGACTACGTGACGCTCGACGCCGGTACCGGCATCGTCCATTCGGCGCCGGCCTATGGTCTGGAAGACTTCCAGTCGTGCAAGAACTACGGCATGCACAACGAGCAGATCCTGACGCCGGTGCAGGGCGACGGCACCTTTGCCGCCGACCTGCCGTTTTTCGGCGGCCTGAACGTGTGGAAGGCCAACCCGGTCATCGTCGACAAGCTGGCCGAAGTCGGCGCGCTGCTCAAGCACGCGACCATCGAGCACAGCTACATGCACTGCTGGCGCCACAAGACGCCGCTGATCTACCGCGCCACCAGCCAGTGGTTCGTGCGCATGGATACGCCGGATGTCGATAGCCAGGGCGTCGCCGCCACCGAACCGGCCGGCCACACGCTGCGCGAAGCCGCGCTGCAGGGCGTCGAGGACACCGCCTTCTATCCCGCCTGGGGCAAGAACCGCCTGCACGCGATGATCGCCAACCGCCCGGACTGGTGCATCTCGCGCCAGCGCAATTGGGGCGTACCGCTGCCCTTCTTCACCCACAAGGCGACCGGCGAACTGCATCCGAACACGCTCGAGCTGATGGAAGCCGTGGCGAAGCGTGTGGAGCAGGGCGGCATCGAAGCGTGGACGCAACTGGATGCCGCCGAACTGCTCGGCGCTGACGCCGCCGACTACGTCAAGACCACCGATATCCTCGACGTCTGGTTCGATTCCGGCACCACGCACATGAGCGTCATGCGGGGCTCGCACGGCGAGCTGGGCTGGCCGGCCGACCTTTACCTGGAAGGCTCCGACCAGCACCGCGGCTGGTTCCATTCCTCGCTGCTGACCGGTGCCGCGATCGACGGCCGTGCCCCGTACAAGGCACTGCTGACGCATGGCTTCGTCGTCGACGGCAAGGGCCACAAGATGTCCAAATCCAAGGGCAACGTCATCGCCCCGCAGCAGGTGTCGGACAAGATGGGCGCCGACATCCTGCGCCTGTGGGTCGCTTCCACCGATTATTCCGGTGAGCTGACCATTTCGGACGAAATCCTCAAGCGCGTCGTCGAAGGCTATCGCCGCATCCGCAACACGCTGCGCTTCCTGCTGGCCAACGTCTCCGACTTCGACGCCGCGGCCGACATGCTGCCGGCCGACCAGTGGCTGGAGATCGACCGCTACGCGTTGGCGCTGACCCGCCAGTTGCAGGAGACTTGCCAGGGCGAATACGAGCGCTTCGAGTTCCACCGCGTGGTCCAGGCGCTGCAAGGTTTCTGCTCGGAAGATCTCGGCGGTTTCTACCTCGACATCCTCAAGGACCGCCTGTACACGACGGCGCCGAAATCGGTCGCCCGCCGTTCGGCGCAGTCGGCGCTGTGGCACATCACCCAGGCCTTCGTCCGTCTGCTGGCACCGATCACCGCCTTCACCGCCGAGGAAGTCTGGGCGGTGCTGACCGGCAACGCCGACGACTCGGTGATGTTCCAGCAGTGGCACCAACTGCCGGAACAGGCCAATGAAATCGAATTGCTGGGGAAGTGGGCCATCGTCCGCGAAGTCCGCAACGACGTGACCAAGGCACTGGAGGCCCGCCGCGAAGCCGGCGAGATCGGTGCTGCGCTGCAGGCAGCCGTCGAAATCCGCTGCGCCGGCGACAAGTTTGCCGCGCTGTCTTCGCTCGGCGACGACCTGAAGTTCATCTTCATCTGCTCGGCCACTGCGCTGATCGAATCCGCCGAGGAATCCGTCACCGCCACGCCGCTGGCCCACGCCAAGTGCGAGCGCTGCTGGCACGTGCGCGAGGATGTCGGCGCCGATCCGGCGCATCCCGGCCTGTGCGGGCGCTGCGTCAGCAACCTGCACGGCGACGGCGAGGCGCGCACGCATGCCTAAGACGCAGCACTGGTATGCGCTGGCCGGCCTGATCGTCGTCCTCGACCAGATCAGCAAGTGGGTCGTGCTCGGGACCATCGCGCCGGGCGAGGTGATCTACGTCGCGCCGTTCTGGAACTGGGTGCTGACCTTCAACCCGGGCGCGGCATTCAGCTTCCTCGCCGACCAGCCGGGCTGGCAGCGCTGGTTCTTCACCATCCTGGCGCTCGGCGTTTCCGGCTGGATCGCCTTTGAACTGAAGAAACACCCGGAACAGAAGCTGATGGCGCTGGCGCTGACCCTGGTCATGGGCGGCGCGCTCGGCAACGTCATCGACCGCGTGCGTTTCGGCGCCGTCGTCGATTTCATCCAGTGGCACGCCGCCGGTTTCTACTGGCCGGCGTTCAACGTCGCCGATTCGGCGATCAGTGTTGGCGCGGTGCTGTTGATCATCGCCTCGCTGACCCATAAAGAACAGAAAGAAAACGCATGAGCACCACCGTCCGCCCCGACAGCTACCTGACCCTGCATTACCGCGTCACCGCCCTCGATGGTGAGGAATTCCTGTCGACCTTCGACATGAGCCCGGCGACGCTGCAGATGGGTAGCGGCCAGCTTGCCGAAAACCTCGAAAGCGTGCTGCTTGGCCTGAATGCCGGCGAGCATTACGTGTTCGAACTGGAACCGGAACAGGCCTTCGGCGTGCATAACGAACGCCTGGTCGAGCGCATCGCCCGTAGCGGTCTGCCTGCCGGCATGGAACTCAAGGAGAATTCCGTCGTCGAATTCACCGCGCCCAACGGCGCGACCTTCGCTGGTTTCCTGCGCGAGCTCGATGAAACCAGCGCCCTGTTCGACTTCAATCACCCGATGGCGGGCAAGACGATCCGTTTCGAGGTGAAAATCATCGGAATCATGTAATGCAGGTCATCCTTGCCAATCCCCGCGGCTTCTGCGCCGGTGTCGAACGCGCCATCACCATCGTCGAGCGTGCGCTGGAAAAATTCGGCGCGCCGATCTACGTCCGCCACGAGGTCGTGCACAACAAGTTCGTCTGTGACGACCTGCGCGCCAAGGGGGCTGTGTTCATCGAGGAACTCGACGAGGCGCCGGCCGGCAGCACGGTGATTTTCAGCGCCCACGGTGTTTCGAAAGCGGTTCGCGCCGAAGCCGAGGCGCGCGGCCTGAAAGTGTTCGACGCCACCTGTCCGCTGGTCACCAAGGTCCATGTCGAGGTCGGCAAGATGCGCGGCCAGACGCGCGAAGTCGTCATGATCGGCCATAAGGGGCATCCCGAGGTCGAAGGCACGATGGGCCAGAGCGAAGCCGGCATGTACCTGGTCGAAACCGTCGACGACGTGGCAAAGCTGACGGTCGAATCGCCCGAACAGCTTTCCTACGTGACTCAGACCACGCTGTCGATGGACGATGCCCAGATCGTCATCAATGCCCTGAAACAGCGATTTCCCCTGATCCAGGGGCCGAAGAAGGACGATATCTGCTATGCCACCCAGAACCGGCAGGACGCGGTCAAGGTGCTGGCCGGGCAATGTGATCTGGTGCTGGTCGTCGGCAGTCCCAACAGTTCCAACTCACGCCGCCTGAAGGAAGTTGCCGCGGGTCGAGGGATCGAGTCCTACCTGATTGACGGTGCTGCCGAAATCGACGAATCCTGGCTGGCCGGCAAGCAACGCGTCGGCGTTACCGCCGGTGCATCCGCGCCCGAGGTGCTGGTTCAGGAAGTCGTTGCCCGTATCCGCCAACTCTCTGGCGCCGAAGTGGCGCAACTGGCGGGGGTTGAGGAGGGGGTGTCGTTTGCGTTGCCGAGGCAACTTGCTTGACGTGAATACGTACCGTTGGTGCGTTTCATTAATCCGCTCGTCGGTTTAGCGGGGAATTTATCATCTTGTGAAGCTAAAGTACTCTCAGGACTTCTTGGAGTATAGCGATGCAAGCAAATTTTCGTCTCAAGACTCTCCGGGTAGCCTTGCTCATGGCTTTCCCCGCTATTTCAGTGTCTGCGGTTGCCTCTAGTCCTTATCCAGCACTGCCGCCTGCGATGTCTACTCAGGTTACGCCCAATATCGTCCTGTATATCGACACGTCGGGCAGTATGCTCCAAGATCAAAATAATAACTGGATGCAGACGAATCTCTGTAATTCGAATACAACTGCTTGGAATTCGTGCGTTGATAATAATACCAACGGTTATCGAACAGCGATCGATAGCGAAGTGTCGTCGCCTAATACAAAGATGAATATCGCAAAAAGGGTGGCGCGTAACCTGATTAATAACAATAGCCACCTTCGGTTCGGGGTTTTTTCCTTCCGGGATAATCTTACAACCATTGGCGGTTCTGAGCGGGGGCAGGCTGCGATCATGCGTAGCCCCGTTAGAGACGCATCAATCGCCACTGAAAGGCAGGCATTGATTGATGCTGTCAATGTGCTGCGAGGGCGGACTGCCACGCCACTAGCCGAGGGCTTGCTTGAGATTAGTCAGTACTATAGAGGCGGGCCGTCTCTCTATGGGTTGAGTTATGGATCCAGCAATCCTGGCTGGAATAATTCTACTAGTCGATACATCAGTCCGATACAGTATCGCTGTCAAAAGAATTTTGCAATTGTTATTACTGACGGTGATGCAACTGATGATCAGAATCTTCCCGGGACGGGGAGAGCCGGTGGGGATAATAATCCTGCGATTAGTTCTATTTCCTACACTGCTCGTAATAGTACGGGTGGGGCTGTGAATCGTTCATTTTCTGTATGCACTTCGTCTAGTGCAACTGCCGATGATGGTTATAACGTAACTTGCCCATCGACTTTTGAGTCTAATGGGAGTGCCCGTGTTTTTGGGGATAACAGTAACCGGCCTAGCGCTTTACGCGATGTCGCAATGTATTCGAATCGTGCAGATTTTCGTGTGGGTGGTACCGATCTAGATGGCAAGAGCTTTGATGATTCGATGTTTTCACTGCAAAACATTATTACTTACACAGTTGGTTTTGCCGTGGCTAATGAAGTGCTCCCCTCTGCGGCATTGGTCGGTGGGGGGAAATACTACAATGCTTCGAATGAGGAGCAATTGGCGACTTCCCTGAACAGCGCAATTGCCAGCATTGGCGACATGACTTCGAATGCTGGAGGGGTGGCGACCAGCGGTGATGTGCTTGCATCGGGTAACAAGGTATTTCAGCCGGTATTCAACCCTAAAGGTTGGTTTGGGGAGTTGCGTTGTTTTAATCTTCCGACAAGTCTGGGTGGCTCATCGTCTTTAGGGACGCCCTGCTCGCCTAATCCAAAGGCGGTGATTCCTGCGCCTAGTCAGCGTATTATATTGACTAACACGTTAACTTCTGCTGGTTCGAATACTGTTTTGTTGTTTAATACCGCGGCCAGGGATTCTCTTTCCACAGCACAGAAAAATGCACTGGGGAGTACCAATACGGAAAGAAATAACGTCATCAATTTTTTGAGAGGTGATGAAACCATAACTGGTTTCCGGCGTCGCCCAAATGGCCTCTTGGGTGACATCATCGGAGGAAAGCCTGTCACCGTTTCTGCGCCGTCTGGTTATTCAAACGATGCATCATACGGCACCTTCAAGTCTTCAAATGCCAATCGGCATATGGTATTCGTCGGTGCTAATGATGGCATGCTGCACGGTTTTAGTGTGGCCAACATGACTGAGTTTGTTGGCTATATCCCCTCTGCGGTCTATCCACGTCTGAAGGTGCTGAAAGAAGCGGATTACGGACAATCCGCGGCAGCACAGCACACATTTCACGTGAATGGTCAGTTGCGCCAGGCCGATATCAAGACCTCTGGTGGTTGGATGACTTTGCTCGTTGGTGGGCTCGCACAGGGTGGGCAGGGGTATTTTGCCCTTGACGTTACGAGCGAAACCCAGGCAAAACAAACCACCGCGGTCAAATGGGAGTGGACGGATGTTATTACCCAAGGCAAAGAATTAGGCTACACCTTTGGTGCTCCTCTGATCTACAACGTGCGTGCGAGTGGGACTACATCTGTGCCAGCGGTGATTTTTGCCAACGGTTACGACAATGACTTTGATGATTCTGCAACGGGTGGGCAAAAAAATGACGCTAAGAGTTCAGCTTTGTATATCGTCCGCGCGGATACTGGGGCGCTGATTCGAAAGATTACTCTTCCGACGGGAAGTCAAGGGTTGTCAGCGCCAGCGGGCGTTGACTTTGGGCAGGATGGTGTGCTCGATTATGTTTACGCTGGGGATATAAACGGGAATTTATGGCGATTTGATCTTACCTCCAGTACTCCCGCTGGGTTTAATCACACACCATCTCCGATCTTTGTGGCAAAAGATGCGGACAATAATCCTCAACCGATTACGCTACGTCCTGCTGTTCTCGGCGTGAATAAAAAATCTGATGGAACATCGCTCGGCAATTTGGTGATGTTTGGTACAGGTAAACTGTTGGTGGATTCGGATCGTAACGATACGAGGACTCAGAGTTTTTACGCAGTTCTCGACAATATGGCGGTTACACCTGGAACGATACAAAAAAATCAGCTTCTACAGCGCACCATCGTGGCGACAGCCACTGCTTCAGGGCAAGGAATGCGCTCAGGAACGTATCGAAAAATTTCAACCGAGGCACTGGATTTGAGATCTGATACCAATACGACGAAGGGTTGGTATCTCGATTTTCCGGATAGCACAGAGCGTTTGGTTAGCTCTCCCTTACTGCTCACTGACAAACTTCTTTTTGGAACGGGGGTTCCCGAAGCGGACGAGAAATGTGTTCCTGGTGGCAAGGGGTGGGTGATGGGGCTTAATCCTCTCACGGGCTCTGTTACTGCCAGTAGCACAGGTCGTGAGTATAGTTTCATCGATATCAAACTTGATGGCGCCTCAACCGAGGAAGATAAACTTGCTTTTTCTGGTGGGCGGGCCTTTGTTAGTGGTTATGCGACGGATGGGATTCCCACTGAATTAAGTTACGTTTCTGAATCAGCGAGAACTGTGGTGCCAGGAACGAGTGATACGGGACTGGGTGATTCAGGTTCAACAATCGCTATGCAGGAAGCTAACTCAATGGCTGTTTATACCGGGAATGGAGCGGATGGTACCGTTACAGGGAATCCGATCGCTCGTCCTGAGCAAAGTGGCAAAGGGCAGGTCATCCACTGTGTTCAAGGTCAGGCAGGCTGTACTCAGGATACTGGTTTGCCCGCTTCGTCCGGGGTTAGAGCGGAAACCACGCTTTGGCGGGAAATTAAGTAAGGAAAAAAAATGAAATTTTCCGGCCAGTTGCGAATGCAAGGATTTTCTCTGGTGGAAGTCATGGTCGCGAGCGCAGTGCTTGCGATCATCCTTCTCGTTGGCGTGCCCAGTATGCTTGAACTTAATCGGGATGCCCGTATGTCGGCTCAAGCGGATCAGATTCTCGGGTTGCTTGGTTTGGCTCGCATGGAAGCAATTAAGGAACGCAGAGATTTTCGTCTATGTCCAGCAACGACCCCAGATACCGCAACGGCTTGTTCAGCTAGTGCTAATGACTGGTCTAACGGCATTCTAGTGATGGATGGCACGACGGTTTTCCGCAGACTTTCTATTCCGGCGGGCATAACGATAAATTCGGCCGTAACCGAGGTTCGCTTTACTGGTACTTTGGGGAGTAGCACCGCTGCGGTCACCATGACCATTTGTGCTCAGGGGCGTCGGCAGCAACAGATCGGTGTAGCTCTTTCTGGAAGAGTGGCCAAGCGTGTGAACGCTTCGGTTACTTGTACTTAATGGGAGGGAGCATGAGACAGTATCAGAATGGCATGTCCTTGGTGGAGGTGATGGTAGCTGTTGCAGTTCTCGGTACTGGTTTGCTGGGGCTGGGTGCTCTGCAGGCGCGAGCTTTATCGATGGCTCAAAGTGCTCAGTATCGTAGTGTGGCCGCAGATCTTGCTCATGATCTTGCTGACCGCATTCGGGCTAATCGATCGCCGTTTATGGTTGTTGAGGGAGGAGGTTTGCATGCCAATTCGCTTCTTCCGCCAAATTTTGCAAATTGCTCCCAGAGTTCAGACAAGACTAGTGTTACTTGTTCTGCTCAAGCCTCTGGGCGGCAGACTTACAGAGTGCAAGCTGAAATGAATGAATGGAATGCGGCGTTGCGTGCACAGCTTCCAGAGGGGCGCTTCACCCTTCTGTCGGAGCCTGCTTCTAACGTCGCTGGCACGCCTGGTGCGGCAATGTTTCGCTATTCATTGACCATTACCTGGGCTGACAATCGTAATTCCACCAGTCCTGATTTTAGTTATGTGGCGGTGATCGAATGATTTTTGGTGATAACCGGCAGGCGGGCTTCACTCTGATCGAACTCATGGTGTCGATGCTGATAGCTTTAGTGGCTCTTGGGGCTGGGGGTACCCTCTACCTGAGTTCGAGTCAGTCCAATCGATTGTTGCAGATGCAGAACAGGCTAACCGAGGATGGGCGGTTTGCCATCCAGATGCTGCAGCGGATGGCGGCTCAGGCTGGGTACCGGGATAATCCAGGGGAGGCGCGAGGTTTGGGTAATCCGCATTTTGCGGCAACCTCTTCATCATCCTTCACTGTGGGGTTCAAGGCTGATGGAAGCAGTATGATTGGATGTGCGGGGGCTTTAGCGAACTCTGGGAATCAATCCATTGTCATATCTTTGAATGGCGCTTGTCTTCAGTGCCGGTCGTCTGGTAGTGCTGCGACTTGTCCTGCGCCAACAAACAATAACAATACGGTGGATTGGGTTGGGCCTTTTGCGGCAAATGGGGGTATGGGCAGTGAAGTTGTCGATTTTCAAGTTTTGTATGGAATCGATGAAGGGCCGAACCCTACATTGCAGGAGGTAAGTTGTGGCGGTGGTGTTAGGGACTGTGTGGCAGATAGATATGTTGCGAGTCTACCGTCCGGTGTTTCGGTAGACCAAGTTGTTGCGCTACAGATCTGCCTGGTTTTGCGTTCGGAAAATACCGAAGCTTCTTTGAGCAATAAGCCAGCTGTGACAAATTGCGCTGGAGCCTTAATTGCTAATTCAGCCACCGATCAAAGGCTTTACCGTACATTCCGGACTACGGCATTGCTGAGGAATTTCTGAGGTAACCACTATGGAAATGAATCGGCAAAGAGGGTTCGCACTAGTTTTCTCGATGATAGTGTTGGTGATTTTGACGGCGATTGTCGTGGGATCGGTAAAGACTACCACCTCAGTGGAGCGAGCAGCTGGTGCCTATATGGATCGCACAATGGCGTTTCAGGCAGCCGAGCAAGCCTTGTCCCAAGGTAAGACAAGATTGATGGAAAATGCAGATATATGCCTTGGCGGGTGTTCGTTTGCTTCCAGTGGGGCAGTGACAGCATCCACAACTCAAACGAATTTTGGTAGTGCTGGTGCTTGGTCGGGAGCAAATAAAATCACAGCACTGCTATCCTCAGGACAGCAGGGGGGCGCTGAATATGAGATTCTGCAGCTTTCCCCTAGCGCGTTGGCTAGCCCTGCATCGGGTGTCTCTCGTTCTGATTGTCGCCCTTACAGCGTTATGGGGCGGGGCGTTGGTATGGCGGGAGGTGTGGTTTTGTTGCAGACTGTGGTCTGGTTATGTCCAGTGTGAAGAATATTCGGGTAATCGACATGAGAAATAAGTGCTTTTCCAATCAAGGTTTCAGCCTTGTTGAGTTGATGGTGGTGGTAGCCATTATCGGTATTCTGATGTCTGTTGCCTTGCCTGCTTACAATAGCTATATTACCAAGGCTAGGCGAACGGATGCTCAGCGGGCGATGGTTGAGTATTCACATGTTCTTGAACGGTTTTATACGGCAAGTGGTCGTTATGCGACCACCGCTGGTGGTGGAACTTGCGGAGGTACAGCGCCGGCAAATCCTCAGTTGTACGCTCTCAGTTGTGCGGTTGTTGGAAATGTGTACACCATCACAGCGACGCCAAGCGGGGCTCAAGCAGCCGATGGCAATATGACGCTCAATAGCACAGGGGCAAGAACTCCCACTTCTAAGTGGTGATGGCTGCGCAAAGCTGCACTTCCCCCTGAAAACAATGATTTTTGTGTTGCAATTGGCTGATGGTGCGTTATAATCTTCGGCTTATTTCATCACCCATCTGGATTTATTCATGGCCAACAGCGCACAAGCCCGCAAGCGCGCACGTCAAGCTGACAAGCAGCGCGCCCACAACGCAAGCCTGCGTTCGACCCTGCGCACCGCGATCAAGCGTGTGCGCAAGGCGATCGTCGCCGGCGACAAAGCCGCCGCACAGCTGGTTTTCCAGCAGTCCGTCGCAGTGATCGACCGCATCGCCGACAAGAAGATCGTTCATAAGAACGCCGCTTCCCGTACCAAGAGCCGCCTGTCTTCGCAGATCAAGGCGCTGGGTGTTGCTGCTGCCTGAACGCACAGCACTCCATAAAAATTGGCGCCGTCTGGCGCCTTTTTTTTGTCCGTATTGCCGGGTAGTTACTTTTTCTTGTCTTCCAGCGAGCAGACGCCGTCAATGATCTGCAGGTCGTTGTCCTGGGCGAAATTGAGCATGAAACGGTAGGCCATCGGTTCGACTTCGCCCAGCCTGCCATCGACGAAGACCGCCTTGTCGCCGTTGAAATCGCCGGGGCCGACATAGGGGGAGTACTTCATCTTGCGTTCCGCGCCAAAAGCGGACATCACGCCACAGAGGCGTTCGGCCCAGTCGCTGGGGCGGAATTTCTTTCCTTCCTTGGTGACGCCGACAATGATGAATGTGGTCGATTCTTGTGTTGTCATTATGTACTCTGCGCTTATGGGTATGCGACCTTGCGTTTCGCTGCATTCTAGCAGAAGCGCTTGGTCTTACCATCATCGCCGCGTGTCTGTTCGGGCTTATTGGCCGCGCATTTTCCCCAATGCCAGGTTGGCTGCCGCCGTCCGCGTTTCCACTCCGAGTTTTTCGTAAATGTGCTCCAGGTGTTTGTTGACGGTGCGCGGGCTGCTGCCGAGGATGTCGCCGATGTCCTTGCTGGTCTTGCCCTGGACCACCCAGTAGAGCACTTCGGCTTCGCGCTGGGTGAGGCGGAAGGCGGCGATCAGGGATTCGACGGCGGAAGCATCGTTTTCCTCGCGCAGGACGACCAGCCATTCGTCGTCGCCGGTCTGGTCGTGGAAGGAAGCGAGCAGGCGCTTGTTGCCCTCGGCGATGAGCAGCGGCGCCGGTTCGCGCTGGTCGCGGCGGGCGGCGTTGGCGGCGGCAATCCAGGCGAGGAGTTCTTCCGGGGCGACGGTTTCCGGGTTGGCGAAGTAGGCGTTGAGCAGGTCGCGGGCCAGCGGCGTCTGCCAGACGATCTTGCTGTCGGCGGCGCGCACGGCGACGGTGGCCTGGCCGAAGGCGTCGAGCGCGCTGCGTGCCTGCTTCATCTGGCGGGCGTTCTGCATGTGCGCGGCGATGCGCGCCAGGACTTCGGCCGGGCGGATCGGCTTGGTCACGTAGTCGGCGCCGCCGGCGGCGAAGGCGGCGACGACGTGCTCGGTTTCGGTGAGGCCGGTCATGAAGACGATGGGAATTTGTTGCGTCGCGAAGTCGGCCTTCAGCCGGCGGGCGACTTCGAAGCCGTCGATGCCGGGCATCAGCGCGTCGAGCAGGATGACGTCGGGCAGGCTCTGGCGCGCCCGCTGCAGCGCCGATTCGCCGTTGGTGGCGACGAGCACGGTGTAGCCGGCCTCGTCGAGCGCGTCGTGCAGCAGCGAGAGGTTCTCGGGGATGTCGTCGACGATCAGGACGATGTCGGAGATGGCGCGGTCAACGGAGTTCATGGGCCGATTTTCGCAGGATTTCCTTCATCGCGTCGAACTGGAACTGGCGCGCCAGTTCGCGCAGGACGCGGACGAATTCGCCGTGGCGGGTGTCGAGCTTTTCGATCTCGGCGAGCTGGTTGAGGATGCCGCGCAGGTAGCCGAGGTTGATCGCTTCTTCCAGCGCGCTGACGTGCCCGGCGCCCGGGGCGACCAGCGGCAGCGGTTCGGCCGGTACCGGGGCGGGCGGCGGCGTGTCGGCGGTGACCCATTCGAGGTCGAGCTTTCGGCCCAGCCAGTCGAGCAGTTGATTGACCTTGAGCGGCTTGACGATGAAGTCCTCGGGGGCGATGCCGACATCGTTGTCCAGCCCCTTGTCGAAGGCGTTGGCCGAGAGGATGGCGATCTGCGCTTCGGTCAGGCGCTGCTGGCGGAGGCGGCGGATCGTTTCCCAGCCGTCGATGCCGGGCATGCCGAGGTCCATGAACACCAAGTGCGGCGCAAAACGCGGGATGACCTGCAGCGCCTCGTAGCCGCTGGCCGCCTGCTCGACGATGAAGCCGAGCGGTTCGAGCACGCTCTGCAGCATGTCGCGGTCGACCTTCTCGTTGTCGACGACCAGGATGCGCCGGCGCACGCCGACGTAGCCGATGCGGTTGAGCTTGGGCAGTTCGCGCGCCGCCTGCGCCGAATGCACCTGCGGCAGGAACAGTCGGATGCGGAACAGCGTGCCCTCGCCGGGCGTGCTCGACACCTGCAGCTCGCCGCCCATCAGGTCGGTCAGCATGCGGGCGATGGTCAGGCCGACGCCGCTGCCGCCGGCCTGCACCGTGCTGCCGCGGACGAAGGGCTCGAAAATGCGCTCCATGTCGGCGGCCGGGATGCCCGGGCCACTGTCACGGATTTCGAAAACAGCCATTTCGCGCCGGCATTCGACCGAGAACTCGACGCCGCCGCGCACGGTGAATTTCACCGCGTTGCCGAGGATGTTGATCAGGATCTGGCGCAGCCGCTTCTCGTCGGCGCGGACCACGGCGGGCAGTTCGCCGGCCGGCCGGTAGTTGAAGCTCAGCCCCTTGTTGCGCGCCTGCAGTTCGAACATGCCGACGATCTGCTGCATGAAGTCGGGGAAGTCCATCGCCTTGACCTCCAGCGTCAGCTTGCCGCCCTCGATGCGGGCGATGTCGAGTGTCCCCTCGATCACCGACAGCAGGTGGTCGCCCGACTTGCGGATGACGCTGACCGCTTGCCGGCGGTGCGGCGGCACGCTCTCGTCGGCATCGAGGATCTGCGCGTAGCCGAGGATGCTGTTCAAGGGCGTCCGCAGTTCGTGGCTGATCGCCGTGATGTAGCGGCTCTTCGCCTGGTTGGCGGCATCGGCCACCTGCTTGGCCTTCTGCAGCGCCTCGTCGGTGCGCTGGTGCGATTCGATTTCCTGCAGCAGCAACTGCGTCTGGCGGTTCGATTCCTCCTGGGCGACGCGCCGGCTTTCCTGGGTCAGCACCATCCACCAGGCGCCGACGCCGGAAAGCAGCAGCAGCGCGGCGAAGGTCTTGATGAAGCTGTCCTGCAGGGCGGCGGCCAGTTCGGGATGGCCGCCGCCGAGACTCAGCAGCTCATGCGTGTACAGCACGCCGAGGACCAGCGCCAGCACCGGCACGACGCCGGCCATCAGCAGCAGGTAATGGCCGAGGCCGGTTTCCAGATAGGGCAGGATCGGCGCCGGCAGCAGGCGGCGGAGCAGGGCGTGCCACTGCGCCGAAAGGCTGGCCTGCGGCTTGCACAAATCGTGGCAGCGGGCATCGAGCGAGCAGCACAGCGAGCAGATGGCGCCCTGGTAGGCCGGGCAGTGGGCCATGTCCTCGCTTTCGTACGCGCGTTCGCAGATCACGCATTGCTGGCTGCCCGGCTGCGCCCGGGCGGCCGGCCGGGCGAGGTAGTAGCGGCCGCCGGTCGCCCAGGCGATCAGAGGCGCGGCGACGAAGGCCGCGGCCAGCGCGACGAAGGGCGCGTAGGGCTGGACGGCGGCGCCGAGCAGTCCGGTGAAGGTGGCCACCGACAGCGCCGAGGCGATGGCCATGGCGCCGACGCCGACCGGGTTGATGTCGTACAGGTGGCTGCGCTTGAATTCGATGCCCTTGGGCGACAGGCCGAGCGGCTTGTTGATCACCAGATCGGCGACCACCGCCGCCATCCACGAGATGGCGATGTTGGAGTACAGCCCGAGCACCTGGCCGAGCGCCTGGAAGACATTGAGCTCCATCAGCAGCAGTGCGATCAGCGTGTTGAACACGACCCAGACGACGCGACCGGGATGGCTGTGCGTCAGCCGGGCGAAAAAATTGGACCAGGCCAGCGAGCCGGCGTAGGCGTTGGTGACGTTGATCTTCAGCTGCGAGACGATGACGAAAACCGTGGTCGCGGCGATGGCCAGCACGGTGTTGTCGAAGACGTGGGAGAAACCGATCAGGTACATCTGGTTGGGATCGACCGCCTTGTCGGCCGGCACCAGGTTGCGCAGCGCCAGCCAGGCGAGCAGGGCGCCGCCGAGCATCTTGAGGATGCCGGGGACGACCCAGCCCGGGCCGCCGACGATCACGCCGAACCACCAGCGGCCGCGGTTGGCGGCGGTCTTCTCGGGCATGAAGCGCAGGTAATCGACCTGTTCCCCCATCTGGGTCACCATGGCGATGCCGACGGTCAGTGCTGCACCAAAGAGGTGCGGGTTGAAGCTGCTGCCGTTGCCCTTTTCGCCGGCGTAGGCGAGCAGCCCGGCGAAGGCGTCGGGTTCTTCCATCAACACGAAGACATAGGGCAGGACCAGCAGGAAGATCCACACGGGTTGCGTCCACGCCTGGAAGCGACTGATCGCCGTGACCCCGTGGGTGACCATGGGGATCACCACCAGCGCGCAGACCAGGTAGCCCCAGGCCGGCGGCAGGCCGAAGGCGAGTTCCAGCGCGTAGGCCATGATCGCCGCTTCTAAGGCGAAGAAGATGAAGGTGAACGAGGCGTAGATCAGCGAGGTGATGGTCGAGCCGATGTAGCCGAAACCGGCGCCGCGCGTCAGCAGATCCATGTCCAGTCCGTGTTTGGCGGCGGTATGCGAGATTGGCAGGCCGATCAGGAAAATGATCAGCCCGGTTGCCAGGATCGCCCAGAAGGCGTTGATGAAGCCGGCATTGACCAGCATGGTCGCGCCGACCGCTTCGAGCACCAAGAAGGAGGCCGCGCCGAAGGCGGTGTTGGCGACGCGTAGCTCCGACCACTTGCGGAAGCTGCGCGGGGTGAAACGCAGCGCGTAGTCTTCGAGCGTCTCGTTGGCGACCCAGGTGTTGTAGTCGCGGCGGATCTTGATGATGCGTTGGGCGGGGGAGCTGGAATTCATGCACCAGATTGAAGCAGGTTTTGTGCCGTGGGAAATCCGCTCGTGCACTTGGCGACTTGTTGGTGCAGGATTAGTTTGTATTCTGGCGCAGGACGAAATACATTTGTCGTAAGCGTGGCGGTCGCCAAGGCGTCTTGTCCGCAAACGACAATTTCGAGATTGGAGCACAATTGCCCGTTCCCTTGTCCTGCACCGGAGCATCATCGCCGCTGGGGTCGCGCCGCCGGGGTATCCTGAGTCCCGATGTGTTGCCCTGGGTCGTGCTCGGGCTGTTGCTGTCGCTGATCCTCGCCGCCTGGTATCTGGCCAGCGAAACCGCGACCCACCGCGCCAACGAACGCTTTCTCTACCGTGCCGAAAAGGAGCGTGATTACATCCACCAGCGGATGTCGGCGCATGAGCAGATATTGCGCGGGGCGGCCGCCTTTTTCGAAGCCAGCGACGAGGTCAGCCGCGATGAATGGCGGCGCTATGTCGCCCGCCTGCAACTTGGCGGAGAACTGCATGGCACGCAGGGGCTGGGTCTGGCACTGGTGATTGCTCCCGAGGCGAAGGCTGCCCATGAGGAGCGCTTGCGCGCCGACGGCATCTTGCCGCACGAAATCCGGCCGCCCGGCCAGCGCGAGCAATACAGCAGCGTCATCTACCTTGAGCCGCAGAACGAACGCAACCGGCGGGCAATCGGCTACGACATGCTGGCCGATACCGCGCGTCGCGAAGCGATGGAGCGTGCCCGCGACAGCGGGCTGCCGGCGATGACCGGCAAGTTGATTCTCAGGCAGGAACCGACGGGGCCGGAGCAGCAACCGGGTTTCCTGATCTATCTGCCGGTCTATCGAACCGATTTGCCGCGCGATACCGTCGAACAACGCCGGCGTGCGCTGCTCGGTTTTGTTTTCAGCCCCTTCCGGGCGGGCGACCTGCTCGGCAAGATCAAGGCGAGCCGCGAGATGGACGTCGATTTTGCCCTGTTCGACACGGCGGTCGCCCCGGAAAACCTGCTCTACGATTCGCTGGCAGGCGAGTCGGCGGCAGGTCGTCATGTCGTCGACCTGCCGATGGAACTTGCCGGTCACCGCTGGGTTGTCCGTTTCCGCAGCAGCCCCGAGTTCGACATGGCGTCGACCAGCCGCCTGCCGCAGAGCATCGCGGGTTACGGATTGCTGCTCGCGCTGATGATTTTCGGCCTGCTTTACGGCAATTCCCGCCACAACCGACGGATCGAAGCGATCGCGCATCGGTTGCGGGACAGCGAGCAGTCGTTGCGCAGCATCCTCGACAACACGCCGGATGCGGTTTTCATTGCCCGTCCGGATGGCTGTTACGAGTACGTCAATCAGACGGCCGGCGAACTGCTCGGCTACGCGCCGCAGGAACTCCTGAGCATGGGCATCGGCGGCTTGGACGAGGCGCACCAGCAGCTCTTCAAGCGGGTTGTTGCCGAAGGGCGTTGCTTCAGCGAAATCGAATTGCGCCGCAAGGACGGTTCGATCGCCCATGCCGAAATGAGCGCCGTCCTCCTGCCCAGCGGCAATGTGCTCGGTCTGTGCCGCGACATCGCCCGGCGCCGGCAGGCGGAGCAGGCTTTGCTTGCCGCCGAGCGCAAGTTCCGCGGCCTGATCGAGCAATCCCTGGTCGGGGTGTACATCATCCAGGATGGCTACTTTCCTTACGTCAATCCGCGTTTCGCCCAGATGTTCGGTTTTGCCAGCGCGGACGAGGTGATCGGGCGGGTTCCGGTCAGCAATCTGGTGGCGCCGGAAGCGCGGGAAACCGTCGCCGAAAACCTGCGGCGGCGGATGAGCGGCGAAGTCGAGGCGGTCAATTATTCCTTTGTCGGCTTGCGCCAGGACGGTAGCCGGCTGGATGTCGAGGTTTATGGGCGGATCATGGAACATGAAGGGCGCCCGGCCGTCATCGGCGTCCTGCTCGATGTTTCCGAACGCAAGCGGGTGGAGGCCGAACTCGAGCAGAACCGCCTGCATCTGGAAGACCTCGTCGCCGCCCGTACTAACGAACTGCGGGTCGCCAAGGATGCCGCCGAAGCCGCCAACCGGGCGAAGAGCAGCTTCCTCGCCAACATGAGCCACGAGTTGCGCACGCCGATGAATGCCATCATCGGGCTGAGCGAAATCCTCCTGCGCCGCTACGAAGATCCGGCGCTGTGCGACAAGTTGGGCAAGATTTCCGGCGCGGCCAATCACCTCCTGCACCTGGTCAACGACATCCTCGACCTGTCCAAGATCGATGCCGAGCACCTCGTGCTGGAGAACGTTCCCTTCCGTTTCGGCAGCCTGCTTGCCGATATCGACAGCCTGATCCACGACCGTCTGGAAGCTCGTCATCTGACCCTCAAGCGCCAGATCGATCCGCGTCTGGCCGGTCTGGAGCTTCTCGGTGACCCGCTGCGCCTGCAGCAGGTGCTGCTGAATCTGGTGACCAACGCCGTGAAGTTCACCGAACGGGGTGGGGTGACGATAGACCTCGGGGTCGAAGCGGAAACCCCGGATGACATCAAACTGCGCCTGAGTGTCGAGGACACCGGTATTGGCATTCCGGCCGAGGCGCTGGGGCGCATTTTCTCTCCCTTCGAGCAGGCCGACAGTTCGACCACCCGTCGCCATGGCGGCACCGGGCTCGGCCTCGCCATCTGCAAGCGGCTGGTCGAACTGATGGGCGGTTCGATCGAGGTGGCCAGTACGCCGGGCGTCGGCAGTCGCTTCAGTTTCGTGCTGCGCTTCAACAAGGCCGCCAAGCCGGCCGCCGACGCCTCGTCGATGGCGATTGCCGGCAGTGAGGCCGAGGCGCTCATCCGGCAGCGCTATCATGATCGACGCATCCTCGTCGTCGAGGACGATCCGATCAACCAGGAAGTTGCCCGGGAATTGCTGGAGACATCGCTCGGCCTCGCCGTCGACGTCGTTTCCGACGGTCGCGAGGCAGTCGAAAAGGCCGCTCAGGTCCACTATGACCTGATCCTGATGGATATCCAGATGCCGGTCATGGACGGCCTGGCGGCGACGCAGGCGATCCGTCAGCTTGCCCTGAATGCGACAACGCCGATCCTGGCGATGACCGCCAATGCCTTCGTCGATGACAGGCAGCGTTGTCTGGCCGTCGGCATGGACGATTTCATCGCCAAGCCGGTCAATCCGGATGTCCTGTTCCTGATGATCAAGCGATGGTTTGACAGGACGTCCGGTCTGGCTGGCAAAGACGATAGCTGACCGCGGTTCAGCCGGCTCAGGCGACGATGCATGCACCGTTCAGGTGCGCGCATTACGGCATCAAGCCTTCATCATGTGCGTCGCACAATTGCTGGCCTTAAGAATCAATGTCTTGCAAGCTGGTTCATGTCTTGCTTCTGAGCTTGTCAACAATCCATCCGGAGCCAGCCCGTGTCCATCCATGTCGCACTGAATCACGTCACCCATTACAGCTACGACCGCCTGATCAACCTCGGGCCGCAGATCGTCCGCCTGCGCCCCTGTCCGCATTCGCGCACGCGCATCCTGTCCTATTCGCTGAAGATCGGACCGGCGAAGCATTTCATCAACTGGCAGCAGGACCCGCAGGGCAATTACCTGGCGCGCCTGGTGTTCCCGGAAAAGGCCCGCGAATTCCGCGTCGAGGTCGACCTGGTCGCCGAAATGTCGGTGATCAATCCCTTCGACTTCTTCCTCGAACCGCACGCCGAGAAAATTCCCTTTGCCTATGTCGCCGAGGAACGCCACGAACTGGCGCCTTATCTCTACAAGGTCAATTATGGCCCGCTGTTCGACAAGTACCTGGCCGGCATCCCGCGCGAGGCGACGCGTAGCGTCGATTTCCTGGTTGCCCTCAATGCCAAGGTGCAGCGCGACATCAGCTATACGATCCGTCTCGAACCCGGCGTGCAGACGCCGGAGGAAACCCTGGAAAAGCGCTCCGGCTCCTGCCGCGACTCGGCCTGGCTGCTGGTGCAGTTGCTGCGCCATCTTGGTCTGGCCGCGCGTTTTGTGTCCGGCTACCTGATCCAGCTGACCGCTGACGTCAAATCGCTCGACGGTCCGTCGGGTCCGGAAGCCGACTTCACCGACCTGCACGCCTGGACCGAGGTGTACCTGCCGGGCGCCGGCTGGATCGGGCTCGACCCGACCTCCGGCCTGTTTGCCGGCGAAGGCCACATTCCGCTGGCGTGTACGCCGGAACCCTCGTCGGCGGCACCGGTCAGCGGCGCCATCGACAAGTGCGAAACCGAGTTCTCGCATTCGATGGGCGTCACCCGCATCTGGGAAGCGCCACGCGTGACCAAGCCGTATACCGACGAGCAATGGCTGGAGATCGAGAATCTCGGCCATCACATCGACGACGAGTTGGTGCGCATGGACGTGCGCCTGACCCAGGGTGGCGAGCCGACCTTCGTCGCCGTCGACGACCCCGACGGTGCCGAATGGAATACTGCCGCGCTCGGGCCGACCAAGCGTTTCTTCGCCGCCGAGCTGTTCCATCGCCTGCGCGACAAGTACGCCCCGAACGGCCTGATGCACTTCGGCCAGGGCAAGTGGTACCCCGGCGAGCAACTGCCGCGCTGGTCGCTGAACTGCTTCTGGCGCAAGGACGGCGAACCGATCTGGAACAACCCGGCGCTGTACGCCGACGAGCGCAAGGATTACGGCGTCACCGCCGACCAGGCCGGGCATTTCCTCAAGCGCGTCGCCAAGCGCCTGGGGGTGACCCCGGACTACGTCTTCCCCGGCTACGAGGATGTCTATTACTACATGTGGCGCGAACGGCGCCTGCCCGGCAACGTCGACCCCTTCGATTCGCGCGTGGACGATGCCATGGAGCGCGAACGCCTGATGAAGGTGTTCACCCAGGGCATGACCTACGTGGTCGGTCATACGCTGCCGATCATGAAGAACGTCTACAACGAGTGGCAGACCGGGCCGTGGTTCCTGCGTGCCGAGCGCTGTTACCTGTTCCCCGGTGATTCGGCGATGGGCTACCGCCTGCCGATCGACTCGCAACCGTGGACGGCGCAGAGCGACTATCCCTACGTCAATGTTCCGGATGCCGAAACGGCAACCGACCCGCTGGCTTCTTACGCCGCCCTGCGCGCCCGTGTCAGCGGCGAGGTCGGCGCCCGCACGCCGCAGATGCAGGATCGACGTAGTGCTGCTGCCGGCTTCGCCGCTGAAGGCAAGGGCCGGGCCTGGGAAAAGCCGACCGACACCCGCCCGGGCTTCAAGGAATCCGCCGGCTGGATCACCCGTCTGGCGATGTGTGCCGAGCCGCGCGACGGCAAGCTCTACATCTTCATGCCGCCGACGCAGACGCTCGACGACTACCTGGAGATCGTCGCCGCCGTCGAGGCCACGGCCGAAGAGATGCAGCTGCCGGTGATCATGGAAGGCTACGAGCCGCCGTCCGACCCGCGCCTGACCCATTTTCGCGTCACCCCCGACCCCGGCGTGATCGAGGTGAACATCCATCCGGCGCGGAGCTGGGACCAGCTGGTCGACCAGACCACCCACCTCTACGACGCCGCCCACGTCACCCGCCTGGCCACAGAAAAATTCATGGTCGACGGGCGCCATACCGGTACCGGCGGCGGCAACCACTTCGTGCTCGGCGGGGCGACGCCCAACGATTCGCCCTTCCTTCGTCGGCCGGACCTGTTGAAGAGCCTGGTCGCCTACTGGCACAACCATCCCAGCCTCTCCTACCTGTTCTCCGGCCTGTTCATCGGCCCGACCAGCCAGGCGCCGCGGGTGGACGAAGCGCGCAACGACAGCCTCTACGAGCTGGAAATCGCCTTCAAGCAGATTCCGCCGGCCGGCCAGAACGTGCCGCCCTGGCTGATCGACCGCATCCTGCGCAACCTGCTCACCGATGTCACCGGCAACACGCACCGTTCCGAGTTCTGCATCGACAAGCTGTACTCGCCCGACGGCCCGACCGGCCGCCTCGGCCTGCTCGAACTGCGCGCCTTCGAAATGCCGCCGCACGCACGCATGTCGCTGGCCCAGCAACTGCTGCTGCGGGCGCTGATTGCCCGCTTCTGGAACGAACCCTACAGCCCGCAACGCCTGGCCCGCTGGGGCACCGAACTGCACGACCGGTTCATGCTGCCGCATTTCGTCGAGCAGGATTTCAGCGACGTGATGGAAGAAATGAGCGCCGCCGGCTATCCGTTCAAGCACGAGTGGTTCGCCCCGCATTTCGAGTTCCGCTTCCCGAAATACGGCGATTTCGCGGTCAAGGGCATCGCCTTCGAACTGCGCCACGCGCTCGAACCCTGGCACGTCATGGGCGAGGAGGGCTCGGCCGGCGGAGCCGTCCGTTACGTCGATTCCTCGGTCGAGCGGGTCCAGGTCAAGGTCACCGGCATGGCGCCGGACCGCTACATCCTGACCTGCAACGGCGAGCCGGTGCCGCTGACCGATACCGGCCGCAACGGCGAGTTCGTCGCCGGGGTCCGCTATCGGGCCTGGCAGCCGGCGTCCTGCCTGCATCCGACCATCGGCGTGCATGCGCCGCTGGTGTTCGACATCGTCGATACCTGGATGCAGCGCTCGCTCGGCGGTTGCCAGTACCACGTCGCGCACCCGGGCGGACGCAGTTTCGACACCTTCCCGGTCAATGCCTTCGAGGCGGAGAGCCGTCGTCTTGCCCGTTTCTTCCGCTTCGGCCACACGCCGGGGCGGATCGAGGTCAAGGCACCGCAGGTCAGCGCCGAGCACCCGTTTACGCTAGACTTGCGCCGTTTCTAACCGGTTGGGCGACGGATTTCCGTCGCCAGCCGAACGACAGGCCGGTAGCGGCCTGTTTCTTTTCCTGCCATGGCCCGTACACTGCTCGCCATCTATCCGCATAGTGCCCGCCGCTACGACGAAATGTTGATGGCGGATGGAGACGTGCGCCCGCACTGGCGGCGATTCTTCAACCACCTGGACGCGGTGTCGCCGGAAGACATGCACCAGCGGCTGGATTTCGCCGACCGGCGCATCCTGGAAAACGGCGTCACCTACAACGTCTATGCCGACCCGAACGGCGCCGACCGGCCGTGGGTGCTCGATCCGGTGCCGCTGATCATCCCGCCCGACGAATGGGCCGAGATTTCCGCTGCCGTGGCCCAGCGCGCGGCCCTGCTCAACGCCATCCTGGCCGATTTGTACGGCCCCCAGACCTTGCTCGCCAAGGGCCTGCTGCCGCCGGCGCTGGTCTATGGCCAGCACGGCTACCTGTGGCCGTGCCAGGGCATCCAGCCGCCGGGCGGCGTCTGGCTCCATCATTACGCCGTCGACCTGGCGCGCTCGCCGAACGGGCGCTGGTGGGTCATCGCCGACCGTACGCAAGCGCCGTCGGGGGCCGGCTACGCGCTGGAAAACCGGCTGGTGGTCTCGCGCGTCTTCCCGGAAATGTTCCGCGACCTGCACGTGCAGCATCTGGCCGATTTCTTCCGCGACCAGCAGGAAGGCCTGACCGCGCTGGCGCCGCTCGATCCGGGCGAGCAGCCGCACATCGTGCTGCTGACGCCGGGGCCGTACAACGAAACCTATTTCGAACACGCCTACCTCGCCCGTTACCTCGGTTTTCCGCTGGTCGAGGGCCAGGATCTGACGGTGCGCGGCGATACCGTGTTCCTGAAAACCCTGCGCGGCCTCAAGCGGGTGCATGTGATCCTGCGCCGTCAGGACGACGATTACTGCGACCCGCTCGAACTGCGCGGCGATTCGGCACTCGGCATCCCCGGCCTGATCAACGTCGCCCGGGCCGGCCGGGTGACGATTGCCAACGCGCTCGGCAGCGGCTTGCTGGCGTCCGGCGCATTGATGGGCTTCCTGCCGGCGATCTGTCGCGAACTGCTCGGCGAAAAGCTGGCCATGCCGTCGGTGGCGACCTGGTGGTGCGGCGAGAAACCGGCGCTGGAGTTCGTCAAGGAAAACTTCGACGATCTGGTGATCAAGCCGGCCTACCCGACCCAGCGCATGGAGCCGGTATTCGGTCATGAACTGGAGGGCGAGGCGCGCGAGGAAATGCTGCGCCGGATCGAAGCCCGGCCGCATGCCTATGTCGCTCAGGAAATGGTCAATCTGGCGCAGGCGCCGACCTGGAGCCGCGCCCACGAGCGCCGCCTGATCGCCCGGCCGGTCGGTCTGCGCGCCTACGCCGCGGTCAATGGCGACGGCGAGTATTCGGTCATGCCCGGCGGCCTGACCCGCGTCGCCCAGGGGGCCGGCGCGCGCATCATCTCGATGCAGCGCGGCGGCGCCTCGAAGGACACCTGGGTGCTGACCAACGGCCCGGTCAGCGAATTCACGCTGCTCAAGCCCTCGTTCGGCGTCCGCGATCTGGTTCGTGCCGGCGCCAACCTGACGTCGCGCGTGGTCGAGAACCTGTTCTGGCTCGGCCGTTATTCCGAGCGCTTCGACGACAGCGCCCGCCTGCTGCGCGTGGCCCTGGCGCGTCTGGTCGATGTCGGCGGCGAGAAAACCCAGGCCGTTGCGTCGGTACTCGAACTGGCCGAACGACTCGGCGTCCTGCCGACGCCCGAGGAAGACAACGAAATCGGCGAGGGCAGCGAGCACGCGCTGCTCGAAGCCATCTACGACCCGGAGCAGCCGGGTAGCCTGGCCGGCAACATCCGCAGCCTGATGTGGTCGGCCTCGCATGTGCGCGAACGCCTGTCGCTCGACCACTGGCAGTCGCTGAACCGGCTGTTGCGCGAACAGCAGGGGGCGCAGAAAAAGCACCCGACGCTGACCGAGGCGATTGCCTTCCTCGATAGCGTGTTGCTGGTTTCGTCCTCGCTCAACGGCTTTGCCATGGACAACATGACCCGCGACGACGGCTGGCGTTTCCTGATCATCGGCCGTCGCCTGGAGCGCTTGTCCTTCCTGGCACGCGGTGTCGCCGACTTCCTGCGCATGGAATCGGCGCGCGGCCAGGGCTGCCTCGAATGGCTGCTGGAAATGGCCGATTCGATCATTACCTACCGCTCGCGTTACTCGCGCCAAGCCGAACTGTTGCCGGTCATCGACCTGCTTGTCTTCGACGAGAGCAATCCGCATGGGGTCAGCTTCCAGACCAACGTGCTCGGCCGTTACCTCGAACGCATGGCCAGCGAACTCGGCGCCGATTACGACCAGCGCCTGAGTCAGGCCGTCGAGCGCCTGCGTGCCTTCGACCTGGGCAAGCTGGAGCACCTGCAGTTCAACCAGTGCCGCAGCTGCGCGCCGTGCGAGGAGCTGGCCACGCTGCTGCTCGACCTCGATGCGGCGGCAGCCTACCTGTCGGACGGCCTTGGCATGCGCTACTTCACCCACGTCGGCGACATCAGCCGGCAGACCATGGCGCTGTAAGCATGGAACCGGTCCGCTACCACGTCCTGCACGAAACCAGCTACGACTATGGCAGCCCGATTTCGCTGTCGCAGCAGCAACTGCACCTGTCGCCGCGTTTCCTGCCCTGGCAGCTGGTGCATGAACAGCGTATCGACATCGAGCCGCCGCCGACCTGGCGCCGCGACGGCCTGGATGCCTTCGGCAATCCGGTAAGCTGGATTTCCTTCCATGCGCCGCACGAAAGCCTGCGCATCCGGTCGACGATGAACATTGCGATCCTGTCGCACATGCCCGACGCCGCCCAGCTTGAGGCCTCGATGCCCTGGGAGGAACTGCGCGAGCGCCTGGCCTACGATGCCCAGCCGCCGCAGCCGGAAGATCTCGAAGCCGTGCGTTTCCTGTTCGAGAGCCCGCACGTCCGCGTCAAGCATGAACTGGCGCAATACGCAGCCGACTGTTTCCCGGCGGGCACGCCGGTGCTGGTCGGGGCGCACAATCTGATGACAAAGATTTTCGAGGAATTCGAGTTCGACCCGGAGGCAACGACGGTATCGACACCGGTACTCGAGGTGCTGGAGAACAAGCGTGGCGTCTGTCAGGACTTCGCCCACCTGATGATTGCCTGCCTGCGCGCCCTCGGCCTGTCGGCGCGCTATGTCAGCGGTTACCTGCTGACCCGGCCGCCCCCCGGCAAGCCGCGCCTGATCGGTGCCGATGCCTCGCATGCCTGGGTGTCGGTATATGCGCCGGGCACCGCGGACAACTGGGTCGATTTCGATCCGACCAACAATCTCCTGCCCGATACCGAGCACATCACGCTGGCCATCGGCCGTGATTTTTCAGACATTTCGCCGCTGCGCGGCATCATCCTCGGCGGTGGCAGTGCCGAGCCGGAAGTCGCCGTGACCGTGGTCCCGCTCGACGAAGAGGAAATTCCGGAAGCCCTGCGGGTCGTCGACTGATGCGCCGGCGGGCCGTCATCGTCGGCGGCGGGCCGGCCGGCCTGATGGCCGCCGAGCGCCTGGCAGCCCAGCCGGGGATCGAAGTCGATGTCTTCGACGCCATGCCCTCGCTGGGGCGGAAATTCCTGATTGCCGGCGTCGGCGGCATGAACATCACCCATGCCGAAGCCATGCCCGATTTCATTGCCCGTTATGGCGCACGGGCTGCCCAGATCGCGCCGCTGCTCGACGATTTCGGGCCGCAGGCGGTGCGCGACTGGATTCACGGTCTGGGCATTGAAACCTTCGTCGGTAGTTCCGGGCGGGTTTTTCCCCGGGAAATGAAGGCCGCGCCGCTGCTGCGTGCCTGGCTGCACCGTCTGCGCGGGCAGGGCGTGCGTTTCCACGTCCGGCATCGCTGGCAGGGCTGGGATGCGGCCGGGCACTTACGCTTCTTGACCCCGGCCGGTGAGGTCATGTGCGCCGCCGACGTCACGCTCCTGGCACTGGGCGGCGGCAGCTGGGCCAAGCTCGGTTCCGACGGACGCTGGGTCGAGGTGCTGGCCGGGCGGGATATTCCGGTGGCGCCTCTGCGTCCGGCCAATTGCGGTTTCGATGTGGCCTGGAGCGAACATTTCCGCCAGCGTTTCGCCGGCCATCCGGTCAAACCGGTGGTCGGCGAATGCGGCGGTCTGCGTCAGCAAGGCGAATTCAACATCACCGAGCAGGGGATCGAGGGCGGGCTGGTCTATGCATTGTCGGCACCGCTGCGCGATGCGCTCGATGCCGGTGCGTCCGCACACCTGGTGCTCGACCTGGCACCGGGGCGCAGCCGGGAGCGCCTGCAGTCCGACCTGGCCCGGCCGCGCGGGCGCGATTCGCTGGCGAAGCATCTGCGCCGTTGTGCCGGTATCGAGGGGGTCAAGGCCGGGCTGCTGCACGAATTCTGTCCGCCGCCGGTGCTCGGCGATCCCGTTGCCCTGGCCGCGGCGATCAAGGCGCTGCCGCTGCCGGTCAGGGCTACCCGACCGCTCGACGAGGCGATCAGCAGTGCCGGCGGCGTCCGTTTCGAGGGGCTGGACGCGGCCCTGATGTCGCTGACCTGCCCCGGGCTTTTCCTGGCCGGCGAAATGCTGGACTGGGAGGCGCCGACCGGCGGTTATCTGCTGACCGCCTGCCTGGCCAGCGGTTACCGCGCCGGCAACGGCGCCGTTGCCTGGTTGTCGCGCCAGCCGGCCTGATCAATCGAGTCGGGCCAGGGCCTGCGCCAGCAGCTCGGCTGCGGCGCCAAAGTCGAAATCGGCGATCTGCCGCTCGAAGCGGGGAAAGTCCTCGCCCAGCAGTTGGCGCAGGACGGCACCATCGGTTTGCAGGCGGGCCTGGGCCGAGAAATCGCAATCCTGGAGTTGCCGGGTCAGACTGGCCAATTGCTGGCGCACTTCGCTGGCGGCCATGTTCAACTTCGGCTGGCTGGGCTGGACGGACGGCGGCGCCAGTTCGAGCGCAGCGTGCAGTTGCCGGTACTGCTGCTCGCAGTCGGCGATGAGGCGGAGGATTTCATCGTTTGGCCGTGTCTGGCGGATGGCGTGGTCGACGTCGGCCGCACTCTGGAACACCGCACTGGCGCCAAGCGTCGCCGCCGCGCCCTTGAGCGAATGCGCCAGCCGCCGGGCTTCCTCGTTTTCCCCCCGGGCCAGCAATTCGCGCATGCGCGCGAAGTCGCCGGTGTGATTGTCGGCCAGGCTGCTCAGCAAACGGCGATAGGTCGACAGTTTGCCGCGCACGGCGTGCAGGCCGGCCTTGAGATCGAGGCCGGGGATGCGCGAGAGTTGTTCGAGCTGCGCCGCCTCATCGTCGGCGGCGGGCGGCGGCGAGCCGGCCGGGAGCGTCTTGCCGGCTTCCAGGTCGGCGCGTTTTAGGGTCACCGAGAACCAGAATTCGCTGCCTTCGCCCAGGTGACTGTTCACGCCTATCCTGCCGTCCATCATTTCGGCCAGGCGGCGGCTGATCACCAGCCCGAGGCCGACGCCGCCGTGCCGGCGGGTGGTCGAACTGTCGCCCTGCTCGAAGGGATTGAACAGGCGCGGCACGAGATCGGCCGGAATGCCGATGCCGGTGTCGCGGATCGAGAAACGCAGCGTGATCGAGCGGGACTCGCTGGCCTGCGCATCGACCGACAGGGCGATGCTGCCTTGGTCGGTGAACTTGACGGCGTTGGACAGCAGTTGCTGCAGGATCTGCCTCAGGTAACCGGGATCGCCACAAAGGCGCGCCGGAACCTCCGGGGCAAGGTGGTGCACGAAATCCAGCCCCTTGCTGTGCGCCTGTTCGGCGAACGGCTGGCAGGTTTCGGTCAGCAGGTCGGCCAGCGAGAAATCGGCGTTCGCCGGTTTCTGGGTGCCCGATTCCAGGCGCGACAGATCGAGAATGTCGTTGAGCAGCTGCATCAGCTGGTTGGCAGCGTCGGCAATCCGGCCCAGGCGCTCGTCGTCGTGATCGCGCTGGAGCAGGTGGGTCAGCCCGAGGATGGCGTTCATCGGGGTGCGGATTTCATGGCTCATGTTGGCCAGGAAACTGCTTTTCGCCCGGCTGGCCGACTCGGCTTCTTCCTTGGCATGCTGCAGTTGCTGGGTCCGTTGTTCGACCAGGCTTTCGAGTTCGGCACGGTAACGCGCCAGTTCCTGCTGGTCGCGCTTGCGCTCGGTGATGTCCTCCTCGATGGCCAGGTAATGAGTGACCTGGCCGTCGGCCTGGCGAACCGGGGAAATGATCGCGTAGGCGTTGTACAGGGTGCCGTCCTTGCGCCGGTTGATGAATTCGCCCCGCCACAGGTCGCCGCCGCGCAAGGATTGCCACAGGGCCTGCGGCGTTTCCGGCGGCGTCTGCTCGGATTTCAGGAAACGCGGATTGCGACCGATGGCTTCTTCCGGCTGGTAGCCGGTGCAGGTGACGAAGGCGCGGTTCACGTATTCGATGTTGCCTTCGGCGTTGGCAATGACCACGCTGTGCGGGCTTTGCTCGATGGCCAGGGACAACTGGCGCAGGCTGGCTTCGTTGGCGGCCATGGCGCGGCGCTGGCTGATGTCGGCAAGGATGCCGCTGGCCATCGTCACCCGCTCGTCGCCGTTGCGCTCGGTGATGCTGCCGCGGTCCTCGACCCACAACCAGCCTTTGGCGGCATGGCGAACCCGGTATTCCAGGCGGTGCTGGGCACTGCTGCCGTCGAGCAGGGCAGCGAACGAGCGGTCGTAGGCGGCCCGGTCGTCGGGATGGATGCGTTCGCGCCATTGGAGCATGGACTTCGGCTGGGTGGTCGCGGCCTCGCCGAACAGGTTGTACAGGCTGTCGCTGCAGTGAAAGTGGTCGTTGCCCGGACGATACTCCCAGGCGCCGGCACCGGCGGCGGCCAGGGCAAAGTCGAGCTGGGTCTGCAGGCGCTGCCGGTCGCGTTCCTCGCAGAGACGGATCAGGGCGGCTTCCATCTCGTGCAGGGCCAGTTGCTCGAACAGTCGCTGCTGGCTGACCATGCCGGCGAGCCGGCCGCCCTTGTCGAGAACCAGCATGTGTCTGACCCGGTGCGTGGCCATCGCGGCCAGGGCGTCGCTGACCGAGCTGTCGATGTCGACGCTAAGCAAGGGGGTGGTCATTGCCTCGGCCAGCGCAATGTCGCTGGCCGCCTGCCCGCGGTTGAGCAGGCGGGGAATGTCGCGTTCGGTCAGGATGCCTTGCGGAACGCCGTTGGCGGAGCACAGCACGTAGTCCGTCGTATTGGTCAGCATGCGGGCCAGCGCTTCGCTCAGCGGCGTATCGGGCGGAAGCTGGGGCATCTCCCTGTCCATCGCGCTGGTCAGGCTTTGCAGGTGCCTGAAAGCCAGCGCGCCGAGATGGCGGCGGAAGTCGGTTTCGCTGACGATGCCCGTCGTCCGGCCGTCGGCAGCCAGCACCACCAGATGGCGGATGCGATGCGTGTCGAGCAGTTTGCGGGCAGCCAGCAGGTCAAGTCCCGGGGGCGCAGTGATCAGCGGGCTGGACATCAGTTCGCTGATCGGCGTGTTTCCGGGCAGGCGCCAGTGCAGGGCGCGCAGCAGGTTGCTTTCGGTGACGATGCCGCTGGCGCCTTCCCGGCTGCCGACCAGCAGGCTGGAAATGCCGGCCTCGCTCATGATCCGGGCAGTTTCGGCAAGCGGGGTGGACGGTTCGACGATACGGACGTCGGTCGTCATGATGTCCGCCAGGGTCATGGGAAAACGCGGGGTCATGAGTGTCTCGGATGTTCCTGTTGGTAGTGCTGGATACCGGCGCAGGTCTGCTTCAAGGCGTCGACCAGATCGGCAAACAATGGTTCGGGATCTCCGGCCGGACTGCCGGGCAGCAGGGCGTCGTTGAGGGCGCAGGCGGCGGCGTGGATGCGCCAGAGGCCGAGCGTGCCGGCCACCCCCTTGAGATTGTGGGCCAGTTGTCGGGCATCCTGCAGTCGGTTCTCCCGGCGTGCGGCTTCGAGGATTTCGTCGTCGTGACCGTGGCCGGCGATGAAGCTGTCGAGCAGACGCCGGTAGTTGTCGATCCGGTTGCGTACGGCACGCATGGCTTGCTCCATGTCCACCCAGTGCTGGGCAGCGAGCGCGGCCTTTTCGTCGTCCGCCGGCGGGGCATGTGTCACGGGTTGCCGGGCGGCATGCAGCGGCATCCATTTGGCGATCGAGGCGTACAGGTTGTCGGGGTTGACCGGCTTGGCGATGTGGTCGTTCATGCCGGCTTCCAGACAACGTTTGCGGTCTTCGCCGAAGGCGTTGGCGGTCATCGCCAGGATCGGCGTGAGGCAACCGTCGGCGCGCAGCTTGCGGGTCGCTTCGAGACCGTCCATGACCGGCATCTGCATGTCCATCAGGATCAGGTCGTAGGTGTTGCCCAGGCAGAGTTCGATTGCTTCCGCGCCGTTGGTGGCGACGTCGATGGTGAAACCGACATCTTCGAGCAGTTCGCGGGCGACTTCCTGGTTGATCGGGTTGTCCTCGACCAGCAGGATGTGCGGCGATGCCTGGAACTGGCGGAGCTGGATTGCGGCGCCGGCATCGCTGGCGGCGGTGTCGCCAGCGTCGCCCTGGCCGGGCTGCAGGCGGGCGGTGAACCAGAAGTTGCTGCCGACGCCGGGCGTGCTGTCCACCCCGGTGTCGCCGCCCATCAACTGAGCCAGGTGACGGGCGATGGCCAGGCCGAGGCCGGTGCCGCCATAGCGCCGGGTCGTCGAGTCGTCGGCCTGTTCGAAGGCCTGGAACAGGCGCGCCTGCTGTTCCGGCGTGATGCCGATGCCGGTGTCGCGGACCGCGAAGCGGACCAGCAGGCCGCTGTTGTCCCGGTCGACCAGGTCGACCTCGACGCGGATGCTGCCGTGCTCGGTGAATTTGGCCGCATTGGTGAGGAAATTGAGCAGGATCTGCCCGAGCCGCAAGGGGTCGCCGTGCAGTACCTCGGGCAGCGCCGGATCGATGTGGCAGGAGAATTGCAGGCCGCGCGAGCGGACCCGGTCGACGATCAGGGTCGAGGTGTTGTCGATGATCTGCTGCAGGCGGAAATCGCTGGGCGCCAGGACCAGTTTGCCGGCTTCGATTTTCGAGATGTCGAGAATCTGGTTGATGATCGCCAGCAGGTGGTGGGCGGCGTCCTGGACCTTGGCCAGGCGATCGAGCATTCCCGGGTCGCCGGTCTGCCGGGTGGCCAGGTGGGTGAGGCCGATGATGGCGTTCATCGGCGTGCGAATTTCGTGGCTCATGTTGGCCAGGAAGGCGCTCTTGGCGCGGTTCGCTTCCTCGGCCGCATCGCGGGCGCTGGCCAGTTCGCGGGTGCGTTCGGCGACCAGCTCTTCGAGGTGCAGACGGTAACGTTCCAGTTCCCGGTTGGCCTGGCGCTGTTTTTCCTCGCGCTCGATCAGGGCGCGGGCATCGGCCAGGCGGCGGGAAATGTCGGTGATGAAGACGATCAGGTAGCGCTTGCCGTCGACGCGGATGATTTCGGCCGACAGGCTGATGTCGCGTCGCTGGCCGTTGGTGCCGACGCCGATGCTTTCGTAGTCGATGATGTGGCCGTCGCGCTCGAGGATGGCGAGCATCCGTTCCCGGTCTTCCGGTTGGCCCCACAACCCGGCTTCGAGCGTCGTCTTGCCGAGGAGGTCTTCACGGGTCCAGTGGTATTCCTGCAGCATGCGCTCGTTGACATCGACCAGGCGGCCGTCTTCCAGGCGAGTGATGCAGGCGGCGACCGGTGCGGCCTGGAAGGCCACGGCATAGCGGGCCAGGGTCTCGCTCTCTTCCTTGAGCGCCAGCAACATGTTGTGCTCGTTTTCGCGGGCTGCCTGCAGTGCCTGGTGGGCAGCGGCGAGTTCGCCGAACTTGCGGCGCATCAGGTAGTAGAGCAGGCCGGCGGTGATTGCGATGTAGAACCAGCCCTTGAGCAGGTTGACCAGTGCGCGTTCCTGTTCGCCGGCGATCAGCCAGTTGACGGCGAGATCACTGAACAATATCCAGCACGCGCCGAAGGCCATGTACCACAGGACCACCTTCTGGGTCGCCCGGGCGTATCCGGGGTCTTTCGTGGCCTGTGTCGCCTGGACAGGACTCATTCGGCGTAGGCGGCGGCGATGCGTTTGAAGGTTTCGAATTCGCTGACGAAGGCGGTGACCACATCGGGGTCGAAGTGAGTGCCGCTGCCGGCGACAATGATCCGGTAGGCTTCTTCCATCGGCATTGCCGGCTTGTAGACGCGGGCGCAGATCAGCGCATCGAAGACGTCGGCGAGCGCCATCAGGCGCGCGGAGATGGGGATTTCATCGCCGGCCAGGGCGCCGGGATAGCCGCTGCCATCCCATTTTTCGTGATGGCAGCGGGCGATTTCCTGGGCGATGCGCAGGAATTCCACCGGTCGCGCCGAGTCGGCTTCGGCCTGGGCGATGGCCTGGGCGCCGATTTCGGCGTGGGTTTTCATGATTTCCCATTCTTCCGGCGTCAGCTTGCCGGGTTTGAGCAGGATGTGATCGGGAATGCCGACCTTGCCGATATCGTGCAGCGGTGCCGACTGCGCCAGCGCATCGATGGTGCGGCGGTCGAGATAGGCGCTGAAGCGGGGGTGATGCTGCAGGGCATTGGCAAGTGTGCGCACGTATTCCTGGGTGCGGCGCAGGTGGTTGCCGGTTTCCGGGTCACGCGTTTCCGCCAGGTGGGCGAGGGCGTGGATACTGACTTCCTGGATCAGCTGGTTTTCCGCCATGCGCCGGGCGACTTCCTTTTCCAGGAAGGCATTGTGGTCGCTGAGCATGTCGCGGGCCCGCTTGAGTTCGAGCTGGGTGCGCACGCGGGCGAGCACGATGGCCGGCCGGATCGGCTTGGTGATGTAGTCCACCGCCCCGCAGTCGAGTCCGCGCTCCTCGTCGTCGGTGCCGTCCATCGCCGTGACGAAGATCACCGGAATGTCCCGGGTCGTGGCGACGCTGCGCAATTCGGCGAGCACGTCGTAACCATCCATGCCCGGCATCATCACGTCGAGCAGGATCAGGTCCGGCGGCGGGTTCGCATTGGCGATCTGCAGTGCACGCTGCCCCGAGTTGGCCGCCCGGACGTGGTAAATCGGCTGCAAAAGTTCGCCGAGGACGCTGAGGTTCTCGGGAACGTCGTCGACGATCAGGATGGTCGGCTGCGCTTGAATCTCGGTTCTCCCGCCAGGGCAGTGGTTGTAGGGGGATTATGGCCCGTGCGGCCGGTTCTGGCTACTGCCCTTTTATTCAGGGCGCCGGCTCGAGGCCGACCAGCCGGCGATAGCTGGCGAAACGGCTCTTGTCCACGGTGCCGGATTCGACGGCCGGGCGCAGCGCGCAGTCCGGCTCGCGGTCGTGCCGGCAGTCGCGGAAGCGGCATTGGCCCAGGTAAGGACGGAATTCGCGGAAGGCGTACTCGATCTCGCCCCGGCCTAGGTGGCCGAGGCCGAATTCCTGCAGGCCGGGCGAGTCGATCAGGTGGCTGTCGGCGTCGAGGTGGTAGAGCGTGGCGTGGGTCGTCGTGTGCTTGCCGGAATCGAGCGCCTGCGAGATTTCGCGGGTGGCGGCGCGGGCTTCCGGGATCAGGGCGTTGACCAGTGTCGATTTGCCCATGCCCGACTGGCCGACCAGCACGCTGGTCCGGCCCTGCAGGTGGGGGCGCAGGTCGTCGGCGTGGTGCAAGGCCGACAGTTCGAGTACGCGGTAGCCGAGGGCGGTGAAAACGGCGGTCTGGCGCCGGGCTTCGGCCAGGCGGTCGGTGAGGTCGCACTTGTTGAGGGCGATCAGGACTTCGATGTCCTCGCTTTCGGCGGCGATCAGGGCGCGGGTCACCAGGTCGTCGGAGAAGGCCGGTTCGCTGGCGACAACGACGACCAGCTGGTCGACGTTGGCGGCGATCAGCTTCTGGCGGATTTCGTTGGAACGGTAGAGCAGGCTGCGCCGCGGCAGGATCTTTTCGATCACGCCCTGGTCGGCCGAACTGCGGGCGAACTCGACCTCGTCACCGCAGGCGACTTCGCTTTTCTTGCCGCGCGGAAAGCAGGGCAGGCGCGTGCCGTCCCCGGTCTCGACGATGTATTGCCGACCGTGGGCGGCGACGACCCGGCCGTGCATCATTCCTTGAAGTGGTAGTAGGTCTGGTTCAGGTAGGCAGCGACTTCGGCTTCCTCTTCCGGAAACCAGCCGGTGTTCATCTGGGCGTTGCAGGCAGCGGTCCGTTGCAGGATGTCGAGCTTGGTCGACAGCATGCGTCCCTGGCGGGTGTAGATGGTGCTGCCGTCGCCGCCGTACATCTTGGCATGGCAGGCCACGCACTGGGCATCGTGCTTGGCCTGGCCGGCCTTGGCGTCGGCGTTGCCCCACGGGTCGGCGGCGAAGGCCGGAAAGGACAGCAGGGCGGCGGCGAGCATCGGGCTGGTCGTTTTCATGCGCTTGTCTCCTGGTGTTGCAGTCGTCCGATGCGCTGGGCGGCTGGTGGGTGGGAATCGTGGAACAGCGAGTGTAGCGGGTCCGGCGTCAGTGTCGAGGCATTGTCGTCGTAGAGCTTGACCAGGGCATGCACCAGATCGTTGGCCGAGGCATGTTCGGCGGCGTAGGCATCGGCTTCGAACTCGTGCTTGCGCGAGAACTGGCTGGACAGCGGGGTCAGCGGGAACAGGAAGACCGGCACCACCAGAAAGAACAGGATCAGCGCCAGCGCAGTACTCTGCGCCGGCACGCCGAGGCCGGCGTAGAACCAGGGGGCGTCGATCAACTGACCGAGCAGCCAGAGGAAGGCGAGCGAGACCGAGAACACCAGCACGATGCGCTGGACGATGTGACGCTTGCGGAAATGGCCGAGTTCATGCGCCAGCACGGCTTCGATTTCGGCCGGGCTGAGGCGTTCGAGCAGGGTGTCGAAGAAGACGATGCGCTTGTTGTTGCCGAAACCGGTGAAATAGGCGTTGCCATGGCTGGAGCGCTTCGATCCGTCCATCACGAATAAGCCGCTGCTGCGGAAACCGCAACGCTTGAGCAGGGCTTCGATGCGGGTTTTCATCTCGCCGTCGGGCAAGGGTGTGAACTTGTTGAACAGCGGCGCGATCCAGGTCGGGTAGACGAACAGCACGAGCAGGTTGAAGGCGCTCCAGAACAGCCATACCCACAGCCACCAGAGGTTGCCCATTGCGCTCATCAGCCACAGCACGACGGCGATCACCGGGGCGCCGATGGCCAGCCCGAGCAGCGTCTGCTTGACGAGGTCGGAGACGAACAGGGCCGGCGTCATGCGGTTGAAACCGTGGCGCGCCTCGATGACGAACTGGCTGTACAGCGACAGCGGCAGGTCGATCACCGCGGAAATCAGCATCACGGCGAGAATCATGGCCAGGCCGTAGGCAATGCCTTCGAGGTGTGCCGACCAGAAGTCGTGCAGCCAGGCCAGGCCGCCGCCGAGCGTGAAGGCGAGCAGTACCGCTGTCTCGACGACGGTGGCCAGCATCGCCGCCTTGCTGCGGTCGATGGTGTAGCTGGCGGCCTTTTCGTGGGAAGCCGGCGTGATGCGCTCGGCGAATTCCGCGGGAACCCGTGTCCGGTGCGCGGCGACGTGGCGGATGTGGCGCAACTTCAGCCACAGGCGGGTGAGCACGGTCAGGCTCAGGATGCAAAGGAAAAAGAGGGTGAAATTCTCGGTCACGGGCGGATGTCGGGGAAGCTGTGAGAAAATGGCGTTTTTAAAGTTTCGGGCAATTATATGGCAGGCAATGCAAACAACCTCGTCTGGGTGGACATGGAAATGACCGGTCTGAACCCGGATAGCGACCGCATCATCGAAATGGCGTTCGTGGTGACCAATTCCGAACTCGAGATGGTCGCCGAGTCGCCTTCCTGGGTGGTACACCAGTCCGACGAGACACTTGCCGCCATGGACGATTGGAACCAGAAAACGCACGGACGTTCCGGCCTGATCGACAAGGTCCGCGCTTCCACCATGGACGAGGCCGCCGTCGAGGCCGAGGCCCTGGCATTCCTGCAGAAGTATTCAGGCAAGGGGCATTCGCCGATGTGCGGCAATTCCATCGGTCAGGACCGCCGCTTCATGGCCCGCTACATGCCGACGCTCGAAGCCTACTTCCATTACCGCAACCTCGACGTCAGCACCCTCAAGGAGTTGTGCAAGCGCTGGCAGCCGGAGATTTACAAGGGCTTCAAGAAGAAGGGCCGGCATACCGCGCTGGCCGACATCCACGAGTCGATCGACGAACTCAAGTATTACCGCGAGCATTTCCTGATCAAGTCGGCCGGCTGAACCGGCCTGTCTCAGCGGCGGTAGAGGCGGAAACGCTCGCGCCGCTCGCCGGGGCGATTGCCCTGCCAGACCTGGGTCCAGCCGGCGTCAGGTGCGGCCAGCTGGGCGTTTGAGCTACCGGTGACCAGCAGCCAGTCGCAGGCCTTGCCCGAGTGGCTGTCGTATTCGACGGGCGCCAGGTTGACGAAGTAGGAGAAGGAGGCGCGCTGGGTGGCATTCAGGTTGCGCTCGGCCAGGCAGGTCTTGTCGGCGGGCAGCTTGCCGGCGACTGCTTCGGCGACCGGACGGTAGCTCTTGCCGTAATCGAACCAGGGCAGGATGAGTGCGGTTGCCATCAGCCACCAGGTCGTGAAACCCAGTGTCCAGTGTGTCAGGCTGCGATAGGGCGAGCGCGGTGCATTGGCGATCAGCCAGATCCACCAGATGCTGGCGGCGATCCCGATCAGCAGTCCGAGCAGGTCGAACTCGGCGACGAAGCCCGGACGCAGTTCGACAACCCGTTCCGCGAGCCGTTGCGGGAATCCCAGGGTCATTGCCGCCCAGCTGACCCAGACCAGCACGGCCAAGAAACTGAAGATGCTCATGGCAAACCAGTCGAAGGCGTTGGCCGCCCCCCGGCGCAGACTCAGGGCGCCCGGCGTGGCCAGCAGGGCGATCGACGGTAGCAGCAGCAGGGCCGGAATTTCGCGCGGCCGGTAGGCCCAGGCCAGCAGCAGCGAGGTCAGCAGGAAGAATGCCAGGGGGAGTAACTGAGCCGGCGCGCGCCACTGCCCGCGCCTCGACCACAGGGTCCAGGCAGCAAGGGGCAGGGCCGGGAAGGCGAACCACGGGAGCAGTGCCAGGAACAGCCCCAGGCCGCCAGCGGAAAACGGAGTTTTCAGCGGCGCCAGTTCGGTCAGCAGCCAGGCTTCGAAGCGAATGGGTTGCTGGCTGAGCAGGGCCAGGGGCCAGGGCGCGGCGAGCGCGATCCCGATGCCCAGGCCGATCAGCAGGGTGTGTGCCGCTTTGCGGCGATCCGGTGACAGCCACCAGGCCAGCGGCGCGATGGCGAGCAGCGGCAGGGTTGGCGCGATGCCGGCGCCAAGCAGGCAGGCGGCCAGCGCCAGGCCGTAGAAAATGCCGGTCAGGCGGGGTTTGCGACCGATCGTGGCGAGCGCGCCGAGACCGCCGGCGTAGGCGGCCAGTGCGATCAGCATGGGTTGCGCATCGTGGGCGTGGAAGAGCAGGCCGACGCATCCGGCCAGTAGCAGCGGGCTGGCGGCGGCGCTGTCGGTGCCGTAGAGTTCGCGGCCGGCGTAGTAAAGCCCGGTCAGCGCCAGCGCGATCCAGATGCCGCTGGCCAGGCGCATTGCCTCGTGGGCCGGCAGGGCCCAATCGAAGAGCAGACCGGTGAGCGCCGCACTCCAGTAGAACAATGGCGGTTCGTGGAAGGGGCGGCCGGCCAGCGACGGGGCCAGCCAGTCGCCGGTGGACAACATTTGCCAGGCCGTGCTGATGTGGATCGCGTCTTCACCCTTCCACGGGTCGCGGCCGAACAGCCCGGCCAGCACGTAGAAGGCAAGCATGCCGGCCAGCGCCCAGCCGGCAGGAGGCAGGTGGATGCCGCGACGGATCAGGGACAGTTGCTCAGGCATGGGATGCGCAAATGAAAAAGGCAGCCCATGGGCTGCCCTTTCTGGCGAAATTCAAACCGATCAGGCAGCGGCCTTGCCGCGCATGGCGCCGAACTTCTGGTTGAACTTTTCAACGCGGCCGGCGGTGTCGACGATCTTCTGCTTGCCGGTGTAGAACGGGTGGCAGGCAGAGCAGACTTCGATGTGGAAGTCGTTCTTCGGCATCGTGGACTTGGTGGTGAAGACGTTGCCGCAAGAGCAGGTCACTTGCACGTCGTGGTAATTCGGGTGAATGTCGGCTTTCATTTCATATCCTTTAAGCGAGCGACCGGCGGTATTGGCCGATCTGGGAAGCGCGAGATTATCGTTGAATAATCACGCGCTTGCAATACATTTTTCAGCCGCGACGCATGGCGTCGAAGAATTCGGCGTTGCCCTTGGTCGATTTGACCTTGTCGAGCAGGAATTCCATCGCTTCGAGGTCGTCCATCGGGTAGCAGAGTTTCCTGAGCACCCACATCTTCTGCAGCACGTCCGGCTTGAGGAGCAGCTCTTCGCGGCGGGTGCCGGAACGGTTGACGTTGACTGCCGGGTACATGCGCTTCTCGGCCATCCGGCGGTCGAGGTGGATTTCGGAGTTGCCGGTGCCCTTGAATTCTTCGTAGATCACTTCGTCCATGCGCGAGCCGGTGTCGATCAGCGCCGTGGCGAGGATGGTCAGCGAGCCGCCTTCCTCGATGTTGCGCGCGGCGCCGAAGAAGCGCTTCGGCTTCTGCAGGGCGTTGGCGTCGACGCCGCCGGTCAGCACCTTGCCGGAGGCCGGCTGCACGGTGTTGTAGGCGCGGGCGAGGCGGGTGATCGAGTCGAGCAGGATGACCACGTCCTTTTTGTGCTCGACCAGGCGCTTGGCCTTCTCGATGACCATCTCGGCAACGGCGACGTGGCGCGAAGCCGGTTCGTCGAAGGTCGAGGCGACGACCTCGCCCTTGACCGTACGGGTCATTTCGGTGACTTCTTCCGGGCGTTCGTCGATCAGCAGGACGATCAGCACGACATCCGGATGGTTGGCGGTGATCGCGTGGGCGATGTTCTGCAGCATCACGGTCTTGCCGGTCTTCGGCGGGGCCACCAGCAGGCCGCGCTGACCGCAACCGATCGGGGCGATCATGTCGATGACCCGGCTGGTGATGTTTTCCTCGGACTTGATCTCGCGTTCGAGCTTGAGGTGACGCGTCGGGTGCAGCGGCGTCAGGTTCTCGAACATGATCTTGTTCTTGTTGGCTTCCGGCGGGAAACCGTTGATCGATTGCAGCTTGGTCAGGGCGACGTAGCGTTCGCCGTCCTTGGGGGTGCGGATCTCGCCTTCGACCGTATCGCCGGTGCGCAGGTTGAAGCGACGGACCTGCGACGGGGAAACGTAGATGTCGTCCGGGTTGGACAGGTAGGAGGTGTCCGACGAGCGGAGGAAACCGTAGCCGTCCGGCAGCACTTCCAGGGTACCGTCGCCGTAGATGGTGTCGCCGTTCTTCGCCTTGGTCTTGAGGATGGCGTAGATCAACTCCATCTTGCGCATGCGGTTGGCGTTTTCGATGGCGAGTTCGGTCGCCATGTCCAGCAGTTTGCTGACGTGTAAGGTCTTGAGTTCTGAGAGTTGCATTGGGAGTGTGTGTGGCGCCGGAATGTAAGCGCGGGCGACAGCCCGAAGATCGGGGCGCAGGAGCTAGAGGGCTTGGGAGGGAAGAGACGCCGGGGCGCGTGGCCGTTTGCGTCAGCCTGAAGGTGCGCGTTGCACCTTCAGGGCGGGAGACTACGGAGATTACAGCGTGCTGTCAATAAAGGCGGCGAGTTGCGACTTGGACAGGGCGCCTACCTTGGTGGCTTCGACATTACCGTTCTTGAAGATCATCAGCGTCGGGATGCCGCGGATGCCGAACTTGGCCGGCGTCTGCTGGTTTTCATCGATGTTGACCTTGGCCACCTTGAGCTTGCCGGCGTATTCGGCAGCAATTTCGTCGAGGATCGGGGCGATCATCTTGCAGGGGCCGCACCATTCGGCCCAGTAGTCGACGAGCACCGGTTGCTGCGCCTGCAGCACCTCGGCTTCAAAAGTGTCGTCGGTGACGTAGTGGATGTGCTCGCTCATGTGTGCCTCGTGGTCTCAGGGGTCTATATACGTTTGGAATGGGGCGTTCGGCCCGATAAGTGTTTTGCGATGCTAGCGAAAAAAGCCCGGCATGGGAAGCGTCAGCGCCCCGTTTTGAACAGATTGGCCAGCTCGACGGCCGTCTTGACCTGCATCTTGTCGAACAGGTTGGCGCGATGCACTTCGACGGTGCGCATGCTGATGTTCAGCTCGTCGGCGATGACCTTATTGTATTTTCCGGCGAGCACCAGTTCCATGATCTGGCGCTCGCGGGTGGTCAGTCGCGAGACCCGGGCATTGACCGAGTCCTGGGTGGCGCTTTCGGCGCGCTGGCGGGCGTCGAGCGCCATGGCTTCCTCGATCCGGGTGGCCAGTTCGTTGTCGTTCAGCGGCTTCTCGAAGAAATCGAAGGCGCCGCGCTTGAGCGTTGCCACGGCCAGCGGCACGTCGCCATGGCCGGTCAGGAAGATGACCGGCAGTGTCGAGCCGCGATCGAGCAGCGCGTCGAAGCAGTCGAGTCCGCTCATCCCTGACATGCGCATGTCGAGGACCACGCAGCCGCTGGTGGCCGGCGTCCATCCGGCCAGGAAATCCTCGGCGGATTCGTAGACGGCGAAGGGCAGACCGCGGGACTTGAGCAGCCAGCTCAATGCGTCGCGGATGGCTTCGTCGTCGTCGACCAGGTGGGCACGGGGTGTGTTCATGCGCTTTCCAGGGGCAGGGTGAAGATGAATATCGTACCGTTTCCGGTCGGCGAGGCGGTGTTCTGTTCCGCCCACAGGCGACCGCGATGAAATTCGATGATCGAGCGGCAGATCGACAGGCCGACCCCCATGCCCTCCTGCTTGGTGGTGAAGAAGGCGGTGTACAGCTTGTCCTCGATATCCGGGGCAATGCCGCAGCCATTGTCGGCAACGCTGACGCGGACCTCGTTGCCGTCCGCCCGGACGTTCAGCCGGAGCAGCCGGTAGGCCGTCGGTGTCTCGCTCATCGCATCCATGGCGTTGCGCATCAGGTTGAGCAGGACCTGCTCGAGCATCAACCGGTCGGCCGGCAGCAACGGCAGATCGGGGATGTCTGCTTCGATGCGGATTTGCCGTTTGCGTGCTTCCGGCTCGACGAAGCCCAGGCAGTCGTCGATGACTTCGCCGAGGGCGCAGGGCGCGCGCTTGGGCTCGCTCTTGCGTACGAAATCATGGACGCGACGGATGATCTTGCCGGCGCGCTGGGCCTGGACCCCGATTTTCTCCAGTGCGGGTTTGAGTTCGGCGCAGGAGAGGTTGTCGCTGTTCAGCAGGTTCAGGCAGCCGGTGTTGTAGCTGGCGATGGCCGCCAGCGGCTGGTTCAGTTCGTGCGCCAGGGTCGAAGCCATTTCGCCCAGAGTCACCAGGCGGGCGGTGAATTGCAGTTGTTCCTGCTGCTGGCGGGCGAGTTCCTCGGCGTTCTTGCGTTCGGTGATATCAAGGACCGACGCCATCCAGCCGGTATGCTGGCCGTTGCCGTCGATCAGCTTGGCCTCGTATACCAGCGCCTGGAAGCGCTCGCCGTTCTTGCGCATGAAGGTGATCTCGAAACCGTCGCTGGGGGCTTCGCCGGCCATGACTGCGCGGTGCATGGCTTCGGTGTTTTCAAGATGTTCGGGCGCCCAGTAAGGCATCGGTGGTTCATGGCCGACCAGCTCGTCGGGCGCGAAGCCGGTCATCTTGCAGAACGCCGGGTTGACGTAGATGACCCGTCCCTTGAGGTCGCGGGCGCGCATGCCGACGGTCAGCGAGTCTTCCATGGCCGCCCGGAAAGCGTGCTCGGCGCGAAGGGCCTCCTCGGCCCGCGTGCTCTTGTGCATCAGGTCACGCACCAGCCACAGGCTCCAGAACACGCCCCCGGCGAGCAGCAGGATGGAAATCGTCAGCAATCGCTGCAAGGTGCTCTGATCGCTGGGGTAATTGCTGACTTTCAGTCGCAGGCCGTGGCCGGGCGGGTCGAACGGAATCTGGTAGCTGTCGGCGTTGGTGCCTTCGAGGTGCGTCTTGGTGGCGTAGAGCGTGTCGTTGTCGTCAACAATTTCCAGCTTGTATTTTTCGGTGAACCACCAGGGAACCTGGTTGGTCAGCAGATCGTTGAGCGGGTAGGTGGCGAGCAGCATGCCGGTCAGCCGCGATTCGTCGTAAATCGGCACCAGCAGATCGATCAGGCTTTCGCGTGCGGCGGAAAAATAAGGCTCGCTGTAGGCCGGTTTGCTCAGCCGTCGGGCAACGTCGAAGGCGCGGATGCGGTGTCCGGGGATGGCTTTGGCTTCGCCGCCGGCGTCGTAGCCGGGCAGCGAGGTCAGCGCTCGGCCTTGCGGGTCGAGCCAGCTGATCTGGGATATTTCCGGACTGTTCTTCAGTAAATGGGTCGAGCGGAGGCGGAACAGGCGTTCGCGCTCTTGCGGCTCGGTCATGTCCACGGCCAGTTGCTGCAGCAAGTCGCGGTTGCCTTCGAGGTGAAAGCGCAGGTTCTGCTCCAGCCACAGGACATCCTTGATCAGAATGTTGCGCTGTTCTTCGCGTTCCGAGTGCTGGAGCAGCCAGAGCAGGGCGAGCAGGGCCGCCATCAGCAGAACGATGCCGAATTTCGGCAGGGCCAGCAGCCAGGGTAGGTGGCGCTTTTCGGTAAGGATCGGGGTGCTCTGTGAGTCCATGGCGCGATGTTAACCCGCCGGGTCGAATGTGGATATCCACAATACGCAGGAGTTACCCGTTTCGTAATACTTCCGCCCAGTCGCAATCCGATTCTCGCGACCAACAAATCTTTGGAGGAGATATCCATGAAAGTTTCCAAGCTTCTCGTCGGCCTGTTTGCCTGCGCCGTTTCGCTCGGCGCCTATGCGCAACAGCCGATCGTGATCAAGTTCAGCCACGTAGTCGCCAACGACACGCCCAAGGGCAAGGCTGCCGACTTCTTTGCCCAGAAAGCCGCCGAGCTGACCAAGGGCAAGGTCAAGGTCGAGGTTTATGCCAACTCGACGCTGTACAAGGACAAGGAAGAAATGGAAGCGCTGCAGCTGGGTGCCGTCCATATGCTGGCCCCGTCGCTGGCCAAGTTCGGCCCGCTGGGCGTGCGCGATTTCGAAGTTTTCGACCTGCCGTTCATGTTTGACAGCTACGCCGATCTGCACAAGGTCACCACCGGCCCGGTCGGCAAGCAACTGCTGGCCAAGCTCGAGCCCAAGGGGATCAGCGGCCTGGCTTTCTGGGACAACGGTTTCAAGTCTTTCTCCGCCAATACCCCGATCCGCACGCCGGCTGACCTGAAGGGCAAGAAGCTGCGCATCCAGTCGTCGAAGGTGCTTGAGGAGCAGATTCGTGCTCTGAACGCCCTGCCGCAGGTGATGGCCTTCTCTGAGGTTTACCAGGCGCTGCAGACCGGCGTGGTCGACGGTACCGAGAACCCGATTTCCAACCTGTACACGCAGAAGATGCACGAAGTGCAGAAGCATCTGACGCTGACCGAGCACGGTTACCTGGGCTACGCGGTCATCGTGAACAAGAAGTTCTGGGACGGCTTGCCGGCGGACATCCGTGCACAGCTTGACGAGGCCATGGTGCAGGCAACCCGTTACGCCAACCAGATCGCTAAGATCGAGAACGACACCTCGCTGGAAAATGTCCGCAAGAGCGGCAAGACCCAGATCCATACGCCGACCGCCGCCGAGCGTGCCGAGTTCAAGAAGGCCCTGGTGCCGGTGCACAAGAAGATGGAAAGCCGTATCGGCAAGCAGACCATCGACGCCGTCTACAAGGCTACCGGCTTCAATCCGAACAAGCTGTAATCGTTTCAGTCCTCTGGGCGCCCGCTGTTGCCAATGGTGGCGGCGGGCGTTTTTGCAAGGAGAGGGGTCATGGGAAAACTCATCGATTTTCTTGAAGAATTCATCATCGGTTCGCTGATGGCACTGGCCACCGTGGTGATCTTCGTTTCCGTGGTGCATCGCTACGGTACCGGGTTCGATATCCCGGGCGTTCAGGACTGGCTGCTGTCCATCGATATGGGCTGGGCGCAGGAGTTCTGCATCATTCTTTTCGTGTGGATGGCGAAATTCGGCGCCGCTTACGGTGTGCGTACCGGCATCCACGTCGGGGTCGATCTGCTGATCAACAAGCTGTCCGACAAGCCGCGGCGCAGCATGATCCTGCTCGGTCTGGCCTGCGGCATCCTGTTCACCGGTGTGATTGGCCTGTTCGGTGCCTACTTCGTCTGGGAAAACGGCATGGCTTACGTCACGCTGAGCAGTCTGGGCATGGACCCCGGACATTTCTTCGAAGGGCCGGTTACGCCGGATCTCGAATGGCCGACCTGGATCGTCTATTCGGCGATTCCGCTGGGTTCCTTCCTGATGTGCTTCCGCTTCGTCCAGGTGATGATCAAGTTCGCCAACACCGGTGAATTGCCGACGCACGACCATGGTCACGTCGAAGGTCTGGAAGAGGGCGAGGTCCTGGTGGTCGGCGAGGCCATCGCCATCGCCGAGCAGCGCGAGCACGCGCATGCCGGTCTGAGCGACAGCGAGTGGGAGAAACAGCATCCCTCCCGCGACAAGAAAGAGGAGAAGTAAGCCATGAGCGCAGTCATCATTTTTGGCATCCTTCTCACCCTGATGGTGATCGGCATGCCGGTCGGCGTGGCGCTGGGTCTTACTGTGCTCGGCTTCATGTTCGCCTTTACCGATACACCGATCGCTTCGGTGGCCCTGAAGATGTTCACCGGCATCGAGAAGTTCGAGATCATGGCGATCCCGTTCTTCATCCTGGCCGGCAACTTCCTGACCCACGGCGGCGTCGCCCGGCGCATGATCAATTTTGCCACCTCGATGGTCGGTCACCTGACCGGCGGTCTCGGCATGTCGGCGGTGCTGGCTTGCGCGCTGTTCGCGGCGGTGTCCGGTTCGTCGCCGGCCACCGTGGTGGCGATCGGTTCGATCCTGATTCCGGCCATGATCAAGCAGGGCTTCCCGATGCGCTTCGGCGCCGGTGTGGTGGCCTCGGCCGGTGGTCTGGGCATCCTGATCCCGCCGTCCATCGTCATGGTGATGTACGCGGTGACGACCAATTCGTCGGTCGGCGCGCTGTTCATGGCCGGCGTCATTCCGGGGCTGCTGCTGGCCTTGGCGCTCGGTGCGACGACCTGGTGGCAGGCGCGCAAGGGCGGTTATCCGCGCTTGCCGAAGGCGAGCTGGGGCACCCGCTTCAAGGCCTTCCGCGAAGCTTTCTGGGGGCTGATGCTGATCGTCGTGGTCATGGGCGGTATCTACTCCGGCATGTTCACGCCGACCGAAGCGGCGGCCATGTCCGCGGTCTACGCCTTCTTCATCGCGGTGTTCGTGTACAAGGATCTGACTTTCAAGCAGATTCCCAAGGTGCTGCTCGATTCGGCCAACATGAGCTCGATGCTGCTGTTCATCATCGCCAGCGCCATCCTGTTCTCGTTCATCCTGACCTCCGAGCAGATTCCGCAGGGCATCGCCGACTGGATCATCCATCTGGGTCTCGGTCCGGTGGGCTTCCTGGTCATCGTCAACATCCTGCTGCTGATCGCCGGCAACTTCATGGAGCCGTCGTCGATCATCCTGATCCTGGCGCCGATCCTGTTCCCGGTTGCTGTGGCTCTGGGTATCGATCCGATCCACTTCGGCATCATCATCACTGTGAACATGGAAATCGGCATGATCACGCCGCCGGTCGGTCTCAACCTGTTCGTTGCCAGCGGCATCACCCGCGCCGGCATGAGCGAAATGACCAAGGCCGTGTTGCCGTGGTTGTACACAATGCTGGTCTTCCTGATCTTCATCACCTACATCCCGGATATCTCGCTCTGGCTGCCGCGTACGCTCGGCATGATGTAGCGATCCGCTGATCGAAACGGGCCGCGCTTCTCCGGAAGCGCGGCCTTTTTCATTTCGTGCTCTCCTGCCTGTGGCACAATCGCTGCCTTGTATTGAAAGCCTGACTGCTCATGAAATTTGCCCTGTCCATGGTGGCGCTGATCCTGGCCGCGCTGATCGTTCCTTTCCTGATCCCGGGTACCGGCAAGCAAGAGGGTTTTGATCCGAATGCCAACCTGCCCTGGCAGATCGAAGTCGATGGTCAGGGAGGTGCTCGTGTTTTCGGCGTGCGTCCGGGGTTGCAGACACTGGGCGAGGTGCGTGCCGTTCTGGGGGGCGAGCCGGAAGTGGCGATCATCGCGGCCCCCGGCGAAGTCGGTTCGCTGGAAGCCTACTACGGCCAGTTGCCGCTGGGTTTCGTGCTGGCCAGGGTGATCCTGGTCGTCGATGTCGCGCCCGAAGTCATCATTGCCATGCGCGAGCGTGCCCTCAAGGCGGAGCACATGGAAAGCACGACGCGCAAGATTCGTCTGCACCCGGACGATCTTGCCGCCGCCGATGCCATGCGGGTCAAGGCGATCAGTGTGATTCCGACGGTCAATCTCGACGAGGCGACCATCGTCCAGCGTTTCGGCGAGCCAGCCGAGCGTTTGCAGGTTTCCGACAAGCGCGTCCATCTGCTTTATCCGGATAAGGGGCTTGATGTGGTGGTCGATGCCGACGGCAAGGAACTGCTGCAGTACGTGGCGCCGCGCGATTTTTCCCTGCTGCGCGAACCCTTGCTGAAGGCGGCCGAGGTTCAGTGAGGCGGTCAAGACCTCGGCTTATCTGCTAAAATTCCCCGTTTTTCAACCGACTAGCTTTTTCGGAGCAAATTCATGGCTATCGAGCGCACCCTTTCCATCATCAAACCCGACGCCGTCAAGAAGAACGTCATCGGTCAGATCTACTCCCGTTTCGAAGGCGCCGGCCTCAAGGTCATCGCCGCCCGCATGACTTGGCTGTCCGAGCAGGAAGCCGGCCAGTTCTACGCCGTGCACAAGGAGCGTCCCTTCTTCAAGGATCTGGTCTCGTTCATGACCTCCGGTCCGGTCATGATCCAGTGCCTGGAAGGCGAGAACGCCATTGCCAAGAACCGCGAACTGATGGGCGCCACCGACCCGAAGAAGGCCGAGAAGGGCACCATCCGCGCCGATTTCGCCGAGTCGATCGACGCCAATGCCGTGCATGGTTCCGACGCCCCGGAAACCGCTGCCGTGGAAGTTGCCTTCTTCTTCCCGGGCATGAACACCTACGCAGGTCGTTAATTTTGCCTGTCGTCGGGCTCGCCGTTTCGGCGGGGTCGACGCCTCGGGATGCTGATGCAGAATCTTCTTGATTTCGATGCCGACGGCCTGACCGCCTGGTTTGCCGAGCAGGGTGAAAAGCCCTTCCGGGCTCGCCAGGTGCTGCGCTGGATGCATCGTTCCGGGGTGGCGGATTTCGATGCCATGACCGACATCGCCAAGAGTCTTCGCGAGAAGCTCAAGGCGCGGGCGGTCGTGGCGCCGCCGACGGTGGTGTCCGACAAGTTGTCGGACGACGGTACGCGCAAGTTCCTGATCGATGTCGGCAACGGCAATGCGGTCGAGACGGTGTTCATTCCCGAGGATGAGCGCGGTACCCTGTGCATTTCCACGCAAGCCGGCTGTGCGCTCGATTGCGCCTTCTGTTCGACCGGCAAGCAAGGTTTCAACCGCAACCTGACGGTGGCGGAAATCATCGGCCAGCTCTGGCAGGCCAACAAGGCACTGGGCGCCGTTCATGGCGACGAGCGGGTGATCTCCAACGTCGTCATGATGGGCATGGGCGAGCCGCTCGCCAATTACGACAACACCATCAAGGCCCTGCGCCTGATGCTCGACGACAACGCCTACGGCTTGTCGCGGCGGCGGGTCACGGTGTCGACCTCGGGGCTGGTGCCGACCATCGACCGGCTGCGCGAGGATTGTCCGGTGGCGCTGGCGGTGTCGCTGCACGCGCCGAACGATGCGCTGCGCGATCAGTTGGTGCCGATCAACCAGAAATACCCGCTCAAGGAACTGATGGCCGCCTGTCGGCGCTACCTCGAAAAAGCGCCGCGCGACTTCATCACCTTCGAATACACGATGATGGCCGGGGTCAATGACAGCGACGCGCATGCCCGCGAACTGCTGGCGCTGGTGCGCGACGTGCCGTGCAAGTTCAACCTGATTCCCTTCAATCCCTTCCCGGGGTCGCCGTTCCGCCGCTCGCCCGCGGATCGCGTACGTCGCTTCGGTGAAATCCTGTTGCAGGCCGGCATCGTCACCACCACGCGCAAGACGCGCGGCGACGATATCGATGCGGCTTGCGGTCAGTTGGCCGGACAGGTCAAGGACAAGACCCGGCGTACCGCCGGGACGTTGATTCCCATTCAGGAGTTGAGGACATGATGCGCTGCTACCGGCCGTTCCGGCTTCTCGCTTTGCTGGCGTCGTTGGGCTTTGCCGCTCAGGCCGCCGCCCAGGTCGATTTCGCGCCGTCGCCGCAGCCGGCGCAGGTCGGCGGGGCCGGCGACACGACCATTTCGGTGGCGGATCCGCGTAGCCGGGCCAAGATACATACCGAACTCGGTTCGCTTTACTTCCAGTCGGGCAGTCCGGCCATCGCGCTGGAGCATCTGGCGATGGCGTTGCAGATCGATTCACGCTTCTACCCGGCCAACAGCGTGCGCGGGCTGGTCTATGCCTCCCTGCGTGAATTTCCCAAGGCCGAGGCCGATTTTGCCCGGGCGCTCTCGCTGGCGCCGGGAGATCCCGAAGTGAACAACAACTACGGCTGGTTTCTGTGTGATACCGGCAGGGTGAGCCAGTCCATCCAGTATTTCGACCGCGCCTTGCGCGATCCCCTGTACGAAACGCCGGATCGCGCCTATACCAACGCAGGTACCTGTCTGCTCAAGGCCGGCGACCTGGATCAGGCGCAAACCTACCTGCTGCAGGCTGTTCGCGTTTCGCGCAGCGGTGCGGTGCAGGCGCGTGTCGGGTTGGCTACCATCTTTTTCAAGCGCGGCAATCTCCAGGAGTCGAGGCTGTACTTGAACGATGCCCTGCGCATGATGGAGCCGCCGACCGCCGAGGCTTTGTGGCTGGGCATCAGGCTCGAACGCAAGTCGGGCGATCAGCGGGCGGAAAGCGGTTTTGCCTCCCAGTTGCGCACCCGTTATCCGACCTCGGCGGAATACCAGGAATTCCTCAAGGGTAATTTTGAATGAGCGATCAAATCGACAACGCCGAAGCCGTCGAGGTTCAGGCTCAGGAGGCAATGCCCGAGGCGTTGCCGTCCGTTGGCACACTGCTGCGCAATGCGCGTGAGAGCCGCTCGCTGCCGGTGGCGGATATTGCCCAGGCGCTGAAATTGGGGCAGCGCCAGGTCGAGGCGCTGGAGCGCGACGATTGGTCGGTGCTTCCCGGAACCACATTCATCCGTGGATTCGTGCGCAATTACGCGCGGCTGGTCGATATTGATCCGGCGCCGCTGATGGAACGCCTGGAAAACCTGCTGGAAAAACCGGTCGATACCCTGGCCGTCCCCGCCGCCGCCCCGGCCCGGATCAGCAGCGCCTCGAAGTCGCGCGATGGACTGGTGGTCGGTATCGGCGGCTTGCTGCTGATTCTGGCTGCGCTCGCCTATTTCCTGCTGCCAAACGATCTGACAGCATTGCGTGACGCCTGGCAGGGTTTGCTCGGGGGCACCGAGGTGGCCGTCGAGCCGGCGCCGCCGCCTGCCGCGCCGGCCCAGGAAACCTTGTTTCCGCCTGATACCTCGGCGCAGCAATTGATCGCGCCGCAGGCGGCGCCGGCCGAAGGCGCGACGCCGCAGCCCGCGCCAGCCGTGCCGGCTGAAGCCGCAGTGGCTACCTCGCAGTTGCGTTTCGTGCTCAGCCAGGCGTCCTGGCTGGAGGTGCGGGATCGCGACGACACCGTTATCTTTTCCCAGCGTCTGATCGCCGGTACCGAACAGACTGTCGAAGGTCGGGGGCCGCTTTCCGTGACGATCGGCTATGCGCCGGGCGTCAAGCTCCTGCATCGGGGGCAGGTCGTCAATCTCGAACCGCATACCCGTGGCGATGTTGCCCGTCTGGTTCTGGAGTAAGCCTTGAGCGCAATCAGCAAGCGTCCGACCCGCGCAACCCATATTGCCCATGTCCGCCTCGGCGGCAATGCGCCGGTGGTTGTCCAGTCGATGACCAATACCGATACCGCCGATTACCTGGCCACGGCCATTCAGTGCGCCGAACTGGCGCGCGCCGGTTCCGAACTGGTCCGGATCACCGTCAATTCGATGGAAGCGGCGGCGGCCGTGCCGAAGATCCGCGATCATCTCGACAAGATGAACTGCAACGTGCCGTTGATCGGCGACTTCCACTACAACGGCCACCGCCTGCTCACCGAGCACCCGGCCTGCGCCGAGGCGCTGGCCAAGTACCGGATCAATCCGGGCAACGTCGGTTTCGGCAAGAAGAAGGATGAGCAGTTCGCGCAGATGGTCGAGCTCGCCTGCCGCTACGACAAGCCGGTGCGTATCGGCGTCAACTGGGGCAGCCTCGACCAGGAACTGCTGGCGCGGATCATGGACGAGAACAGCAAGCGTGCCGAGCCGCTCGATGCGACCGAGATGATGCGCCACGCGATGGTCACCTCGGCCCTCGAATCCGCTGCCAGGGCCGAGGAAGTCGGCCTCGCCGGCGAGAAGATCATCCTCTCGTGCAAGGTGTCGAGCGTCCAGGACCTGATCGCCATCTACCGCGAACTGGCGCGGCGCGCCGATTACGCGCTGCATCTGGGCTTGACCGAGGCCGGCATGGGCTCCAAGGGCATCGTCGCGTCGACCGCCGCCTTGTCGGTGCTGCTGCAGGAAGGCATCGGCGACACCATCCGCGTCTCGCTGACGCCGGAACCGGGCGGCTCGCGCAGCCAGGAAGTCATCGTTGCCCAGGAAATCCTGCAGACCATGGGCCTGCGCGCGTTCACGCCGATGGTCGCGGCTTGTCCCGGCTGCGGCCGGACGACCTCGACCTTCTTCCAGGAACTGGCCGGCGAGGTGCAGGACTTCGTGCGCGCCCGCATGCCGGAATGGAAGCTGCATTACGACGGCGCCGAGAACATGACGCTGGCCGTCATGGGTTGCATCGTCAATGGTCCGGGCGAATCGAAGCACGCCAACATCGGCATCTCGCTGCCGGGCACCGGTGAAGCGCCGTCGGCGCCGGTCTACGAGGACGGCGAGAAGACCGTTACCCTGAAAGGCGACAACATCGCCGCCGAATTCAAGGACATCATCGAGCGCTACGTCCAGCGCACCTACAAGAAGAAACTGCAAGCATGAGTCAGACTTTGCAAGCCGTGCGCGGGATGAACGACATCCTGCCGGAAGAAGCGGCATTCTGGGAACTGTTCGAGGACACCGTCCGCACCTGGCTGAAGGGCTACGGCTACCGGCCGATCCGCATGCCCATCGTCGAGCCGACGCCGCTGTTCAAGCGTGCCATCGGCGAAGTCACCGACATCGTCGAGAAGGAAATGTATTCCTTCATCGACGGCCTCAACGGTGAGGCGCTGACGCTGCGCCCGGAAGGCACGGCCGGCTGCGTCCGTGCCGTCATCGAGCACAACCTGGCGGCGCGGCAGACGCAGCGTCTCTACTACATCGGCCAGATGTTCCGCCACGAGCGGCCGCAGAAGGGGCGTTATCGCCAGTTTCATCAGGTCGGTGTCGAGACTTTCGGCATCGCCGGGCCGGACATCGATGCCGAGCTGATCCTGATGGGCGCCCGCCTGTGGGCCGACCTCGGCCTCGACGGCATCGAACTGCAGATCAACAGCCTCGGTCAGCCGAGCGAGCGCGCCGAACATCGCGCCGCGCTGATCGCCTACCTGGAACAGCACGTTGACGTGCTCGACGAGGACGCCAAGCGTCGTCTGTACACCAACCCGCTGCGCATCCTCGACACCAAGAACCCGGCGCTGCAGGACATCTGCGCCGCGGCGCCAAAGCTGATCGACTTCCTCGGCGCCGAGTCGCTGGCCCACTTCGAGGGCGTGCAGCAGGTGCTGCGCGATGCCGGCCAGCCGTTCACGATCAACCCGCGCCTGGTGCGAGGTCTCGATTACTACAACCTGACCGTCTTCGAATGGGTCACCGACAAGCTCGGTGCCCAGGGCACGGTCTGCGCCGGCGGGCGCTACGACGGCCTGGTCGAACAACTCGGCGGCAAGCCGACGCCGGCCTGCGGCTTTGCCATGGGCGTCGAACGGCTGATCGCCTTGATCAAGGATTCCGGCGGCGCGCCGGCCGAGCCGGCGCCCGACGTCTATGTCGTGCACCAGGGTGAAGCCGCCGGCCGGCTGGCTTTCCGTGTTGCCGAAGGTCTGCGCGACCAGGGGCTGGACGTGCTGCTGCACTGCGGCGGCGGCTCCTTCAAGTCGCAGATGAAGAAGGCCGACGGCAGCGGCGCCGCTTTCGCGGTGATCATCGGCGACGACGAAGCGGCGACCGGCGAGGCACAACTGAAGGCGCTGCGCGAAGAAGGCGTGGAACAACGTAAACTGAAGGTCGACGAACTGGCGGAAGCCATCATCGACCACATGATTGATTCGGACGAAGAGGAATAAGCAGCATGGCGCATTACGACCTCGAAGAGCAGGAACAGATCGATACCCTGAAAACCTGGTGGCAGATGTACGGCAACCTGGTTACCTCGCTGGTGACCGCCGCGGCGCTGGCCGTTGTCGGCTGGCAAGGCTGGAACTGGTACCAGAACAACGAGACGGCCAAGGCAGCGACGGTCTTTGCCGCGCTCGAACAGGCCGTCCAGCAGGGCGACGCACAGCGCATCAAGGCGTCGGCGGGCGAATTGACGGCCAAGTTCGGGCGCAGCGGCTACGCTTCGCTCGGTGCCTTGCTGGCGGCCCGGCATTCCTTCGATGCCGGCGACCTGAAGACGGCCAAGGCGCAGCTCGCCTGGGTGGTAGACAACGCCAAGGACGAATTGCGCGATATCGCCCGTTTGCGTCTGGCGGCGGTGCTGCTCGACGAGCAGGCCTACGACGAGGCCCTGAAGGCACTCGAGGCGACCTCGGCAGCGGCTTTCCAGGCCCGTTTCCAGGAACTTCGCGGCGACATCCTGGTAGCCCAGGGTAAACCGGCGGATGCGCGCACGGCCTACCAGGCGGCGCTCGACCAGGCGGCAGCCAAGGCCGCCAGCCCGGCGCGCGAATTGCTGCAGCAGAAACTCGACAGTCTTGGAGATGCAGCATGAGTCGCCGCCTGATGCCGCTGGCCATCGCCGGTGCCTTCTTGCTGGGGGGGTGTTCGACGCTGAACAACGCCTTTGACGCGATCAATCCGTTTTCTTCCCGCGCGCCGAAAATGGCGCCGCTGCCTGAGCTGTCGGCCGATACGCTGGCGGTGCGCAGTGTCTGGTCACAGGGCGTGGGCAAGGCCGGCGGTGCGGTTTTCTCGCCGGCTGTCGTCGGTAATGCGGTATTCGTCGCCGATCAGAAGGGCGGGGTGTATCGCATCGAAGCCGGCCGCATCGTGTGGAAGACCGATGCCGGGCAAGCCTTGTCGGCCGGTGTTGGCGCCGATATCCACATGGTCGTCGTCGGCACCGCCAAGGGCGGCGTGCTGGCATTCGACGCTGAAAGCGGCAAGCCGCTGTGGCAGTCGCAGGTGAGCAGCGAAGTGCTGGCGGCGCCGGCGGTGAGCGGCGAGGGCGTGGCGGTGCGTAGCGGCGATAACCGCATCTTCCTGCTCGATGCGCGCGACGGTGCGCGCAAATGGATGTACGAGCGGCCTATGCCTGCCTTGTCGGTGCGCAGTGTGGGTGCGCCGGTCTTCGCCGACCGTTACCTATTCGCCGGTTTTCCCGGCGGCAAGCTGATGGCGCTTTCGCTGGCCAATGGCGCGCCGGTCTGGGAGGGGGCGGTGGCCCAGCCCAAGGGCACGACCGAACTTGACCGTGTGGCAGACATCGTGTCGCCGCCGGCCATCGACGGCACCCAGATCTGCGCCGTGGCCTTCCAGGGCAAGGTTGCCTGCTTCGACATGGCGCAGGGCGGCAGCCTGATCTGGTCGCGCGATCTTTCGTCGGCGCGCGGACTGGTGCTCGATGGGCGTTACCTGTTCGTTACCGACGACAATGGCGTGGTCTATGGTCTGGATCGCCTCAGCGGCAGCAGCCTGTGGAAGCAGGACAAGCTTCGCCAGCGCAATGTGACGGCGCCGGCGGTGCGTGGCAACGTGGTGGTCGTTGGCGACGTCGAAGGCTATGTCCATTTCCTGTCACGCGAGGAGGGGGCTTTTGTCGGTCGCCTCAAGACCGACGGCAGCGCCGTGCGGGTCCCGCCCCAGTTGCTGGGCAACAGTTTCCTGACCCAGTCATCCGGTGGTGATGTCAGGGCAATCGAGATTCAATGAAACCTACTATCGTTCTGGTCGGTCGGCCCAATGTCGGCAAATCCACGCTGTTCAACCGCCTGACCAAGTCCCGCGATGCCATCGTTGCCGATATTCCGGGTCTGACCCGAGATCGTCACTACGGTCATGGCAAGCTGGGCAAGAAACCCTTCCTGGTCGTCGATACCGGCGGCTTCGAGCCGCTGGTCAAGGAAGGCATCCTGCATGAAATGGCGCGTCAGACCGAGCAGGCGATTGCCGAAGCCGACGCGGTCATTTTCGTGGTCGACGGGCGTACCGGCCTGACGCCGCACGACAAGGAAATCGCCAACAAGTTGCGGCGGCTCGACCGTCCGGTCTTCGTCGCGGTCAACAAGGCCGAAGGCCTGAACAGCGGCATGGTCGAGGCCGATTTCCACGAACTCGGTCTGGGCGAACCGAATGCCATTTCCGCCGCGCATGGCGAAGGCGTGCGCGGGCTGATCGACATGGCGCTGGAAAGCTTCCCTGAGCCGGAAGACGACGAATGGCATTCGGATGCCATCCGGGTGGCCATCGTCGGTCGTCCGAATGTCGGGAAATCCACGCTGATCAACACCCTGCTTGGCGAAGAGCGGGTCATCGCCTTCGATGCACCCGGCACCACCCGCGACTCGATCGAGATCGATTTCGAGCGCAACGGGCGCAAATACGTGCTGGTTGATACCGCCGGCATGCGCAAGCGCGGCAAGGTCTTCGAAACCATCGAGAAGTTCTCGGTGATCAAGACCCTGCAGTCGATCGAGGATGCCAACGTGGTCATCCTGATGGTCGATGCCCGCGCCGATATTTCCGACCAGGATGCGCATATTGCCGATTTCATCGTCCAGTCCGGGCGGGCGCTGGTCGTCGCCGTCAACAAGTGGGACGGCCTCGATTCCTACGTCCGCGAACAGACCCGGCAGATCCTGCAGCGCAAGCTGAAATTCCTCGATTTCGCCAAGTTCCATTTCATCTCGGCGCTGGAAAACGTCGGTCTGGTCAACCTGTTCAAGTCGGTCGATGCCGCCTACGGCGCGGCCATGACCAAGCTGTCCACGCCGCGCCTGACGCGGGTGCTGGCCGACGCCATTGCCCGTCAGGCACCGCCCAAGCACGGCCTGTTCCGGCCGAAGCCGCGCTATGCCCACCAAGGCGGGTCGAACCCGCCGATCATCGTGGTGCACGGCAATGCGGTGGATCAGATCGCCGACAGTTATCGCCGTTATCTGGAACACACCTTCCGGGAGGCATTCCACCTTCAGGGGACGCCGCTGCGCATCCAGTTCGTCGCGGGCAAGAATCCCTTTGCCGACAAGGAGCGTCGCTGAGTCACAAATTAACCACAAAATTTCCAACACCATTCTTCTAATTTGGGTACATTAGGACCCTCATAACAACACACATGGAGTCCACACCATGAGCAATAAAGGGCAACTCTTACAAGACCCCTTCCTTAACGCCCTGCGCCGCGAGCATGTTCCCGTTTCCATCTATCTGGTGAACGGCATCAAGTTGCAAGGTCAGGTCGAGTCTTTCGATCAATACGTCGTTCTGCTCAAGAACACCGTGACCCAGATGGTCTACAAGCACGCCATTTCCACGGTCGTGCCGGCCCGTCCGGTAAATCTCCAGCAAGAGCAGGCCGCAGAATAAGACGCTTCATCCCGCCGTCCCGCGCCTGCGGGACGGCGTTTTCTCCCGCAGGATTTCCCCATGCATGAGCGCCCCGCCGCCGGCGAGCGCGCCGTCATCGTGCAACTGGATTTCGGGCAGGTCGATGTCGAGGACCAGCTTGAAGAACTCCGTCTGCTGACCGAATCGGCCGGTGGCCAGGTCGTTGCCGAAGTCCGTGGACGACGGCACAGTCCCGATCCCCGGACCTTTGCCGGCAAAGGCAAGGTCGATGAGGTGGCGGCCATGATCGCCGCCGCCGATGCCCAGCTGGTCATCTTCAATCACGCCCTGTCGCCCGTTCAGCAGCGCAACCTTGAGCAGGCCCTGAAGTGCCGGGTGGTCGATCGCAACAGCCTGATCCTCGACATCTTCGCCTTGCGCGCGGCCAGTGCCGAAGGCAAGCTGCAGGTCGAGCTGGCGCAACTCGAACATCTGGCGACCCGTCTGGTGCGCGGCTGGACTCACCTGGAGCGGCAGCGCGGCGGGATCGGCATGCGCGGTCCGGGCGAAACCCAGCTTGAAACCGACCGCCGGTTGCTCGGCAACCGCGTCAAGTTGCTCAAGGAGCGACTGAACAAGCTGTCGCGGCAGCGCGGCGTGCAACGAAAGGCCCGGCGGCGCGGCGACGTGCTCAATGTTTCGCTGGTCGGCTACACCAATGCCGGCAAATCGACCCTGTTCAACACCCTGACCCACGCCGGCGTCTATGCGGCCGACCAGTTGTTCGCCACACTCGATACCACGTCGCGCAAGCTGTGGATCGAGCAGGCCGGCAATATCGTCATTTCCGATACCGTCGGTTTCATCCGCGATCTGCCGCACTCGCTGGTCGATGCCTTCCACGCGACGCTGGAAGCGGCGGTCGATGCCGACCTGCTGCTGCATGTCGTCGACAGTGCCAGTCATGCCCGCGACGAGCAGATGCTCGAAGTGGCCCGCGTACTTGAGGAAATCGGTGCGCGCGACGTGCCGCAACTGATCGTCTGGAACAAGATCGACCTGACCGAGGCCACGTCCGGGGTCGATCGGGACGAATATGGTAATATCTCCCGCGTTCGCATCAGTTCGCGCACCGGCGACGGTATGGAACTATTACGCCAGGCGCTGGCCGAACATGCCCGTGCAAAAGCCGAATCGCGCCGCAAGGCGCTCGACGAGGCGGCACGTCTGGCACAATCCGATTTCTCCTATTGACTCCCCGAGACCCATGATTCCTACCCTAGGTATTCTCATGTCGATCAACGACCCGCAGTGGGGCAATCGCGGCAGCGACGACAAGCCGAACGGCAACGGTCCGCGCCGCCCCAACGATGGACCGCCCGACCTCGAAGAACTGTGGCGGGACTTCAACCGCAAACTGTCCGGCATGATGGGCAAGAAGGGCGGCGGCGGTGGCAACAATGGCGGCGACGGTCCGCGCATGCCGCCGGTCGACTTCAATCCCAAGTTCCTGAGCGGCGGCCTCGGCCTGCTGGTCGGCCTGATCGCCATCGTCTGGCTGGCGTCCGGCTTCTATATCGTCGATGCCTCGCAGCGCGGCGTCGTGCTCCAGTTCGGCAAACTGACCGAAACCACCGAGCCCGGTCTGCGCTGGCGTCTGCCGTATCCGATCCAGTCGCACGAACTGGTCAACCTGACCGGCGTGCGTACCGTCGAGATCGGCTATCGCGGCACCGAACGCAACAAGGTGCTCAAGGAAGCCCTGATGCTGACCGACGATGAAAACATCGTGAACATCCAGTTCGCGGTGCAGTACATCCTCAAGGATCCGGTCGAGTTCCTGTTCAACAACCGTCATCCGGAAGAGGCCGTGATCGGCGCCGCGGAAACCGCCGTGCGTGAAATTGTCGGCAAGAGCAAGATGGACTTCGTGCTCTATGAAGGCCGCGAGCAGATCGCCAGCGATGCGGCCCGCCTGATGCAGGAGATCATGGACCGCTATAACGCCGGCATCCTGATTTCCAAGGTCACCATGCAGAATGCCCAGCCGCCCGAGCAGGTGCAGGCGGCGTTCGACGATGCGGTCAAGGCTGGTCAGGACCGCGAACGTCAGAAGAACGAAGGTCAGGCTTACGCCAACGACGTGATTCCCCGGGCCCGCGGTACCGCGGCCCGTCTGATGGAAGAAGCGCAGGGTTACCGCGAACGGGTGATCTCCACCGCCCAGGGTGATGCCTCGCGCTTCCGCCAGATCCAGACCGAGTACGCCAAGGCGCCGGAGGTCACGCGTCAGCGCATGTACCTGGAAACCATGCAGCAGATCTACGCCAACACCACCAAGGTCATGGTCGACGCCAAGGGCCAGGGCAATCTGCTCTACCTGCCGCTCGACAAGTTGATGGGGGCGGCCAGTGGCGCCGCCGCGGCCCCGCAGGGCATGATCGACGGCGGCGGTTCGGCCGCCGCGGCGACGCGCCAGTCGTCGGCCTTTGCCGGCGGCGTCCCGCCGCAATCCGAAAGTTTCCCCGCTGTCGGTGGTAACCCCTTGAATGCCAATACGCGTGCCGGTTCGCTGGGAACGCGTGAACGGGAGGCTCGCTGATGAGTTCGCGTCTCAATGTGCTGGGCGGCATCGTCGCCCTGATCCTGGTTGTCCTGTCGATGTCGGTGTTCACCGTCGATCAGCGGCAATATGCGCTGGTGTTCCAGCTGGGTGAGGTCAAACGGACGATTACCGAACCGGGCCTGAACTTCAAGATTCCGATGATCCAGAACGTCCGTTTCTTTGATCGTCGCATCCTGACGCTGGATAGCGCCGATCCCGAGCGTTTCATCACCTCGGAAAAGAAGAACGTGCTGGTCGATTCCTACATCAAGTGGCGCATCGTCGATCCCAATCTGTACTACATCTCGGTCGGCGGCGACGAGACCCGGGCGCGTACCCGCCTGAGCCAGACGGTAAACGCCGGTCTGCGCGAGGAGTTCGGCAAGCGCCTGGTCAATGACGTCATCTCCGGCGAGCGCGACAAGATCATGAACCAGATGCGCGAGAAGGCCGATATCGACGCCCGCCGTATCGGCGTGCAGATCGTCGACGTCCGCCTGAAGCGGGTCGAGTTGCCGGACGAAGTCAGCGGCGCCGTGTATAGCCGGATGGAAGCCGAGCGCAAGCGCGTGGCCAACGAACTGCGTTCCGAAGGTGCGGCCGAGGCGGAAAAGATTCGAGCCGATGCCGATCGTCAGCGCGAAGTGATCATCGCCGAAGCCTATCGCGAAGCCCAGAAGATCAAGGGTGAGGGCGACGCCAAGGCCGCGGCGACCTATGCCGAAGCCTTCGGCAAGAGCCCCGAGTTCTATGCCTTCTATCGCAGTCTCGAGGCTTACCGCAACAGCTTTGCCAACAAGAGCGACGTGCTGGTCGTTGAACCCAATTCCGATTTCTTCAAGTACATGAAGAACATCGGCCGCTGATCATCGTCAATGACCTCGACCCTGTTGCTGGCGTTTGCGCTGATGCTGGTGCTGGAAGGCGCGATGCCGTTCATCGCGCCGGCTGCCTGGCGTGAAACCTTTCGCCGCCTGATCCAGTTGTCCGACGGTCAGATCCGTTTCATCGGTCTGACCTCGATGCTGATCGGACTCGTCCTGCTGATAGTCTTCTCATGAACTGGCTGCTTCCCGAATACATTGCCGATGCCCTGCCGTCCGAAGCGGCTCGCATCGAAACCCTGCGTCGCAATCTGCTCGATCATTTCCGCGTTCGCGGTTTCGAGTACGTCATGCCGCCGATGCTGGAATACCTCGACTCCCTGTTGACCGGTACCGGCCAGGATCTGAACCTGCGCACCTTCAAGCTGGTCGATCAGTTGTCCGGGCGGACCATGGGCGTCCGCGCCGACATGACGCCGCAGGCGGCCCGTATCGATGCGCATCTGCTCAACCATCAGGGCGTGACCCGTCTGTGCTATTGCGGCAGCACCCTGCACACGCTGCCGGCCAACGTTTCGGCCGGTCGTGAGCAGGTTCAGCTCGGGGCCGAACTGTATGGTTATGCCGGCGTCGAAGCCGACCTGGAAATCGTCCGCTTGATGGCGACCGCGTTCGACCGGGTCAAGCTGCCGCTGGCGCGCATCGACCTCGGTCATGTCGGCATCTTCCGCGCCCTGGTCGAAGCCGCCGGTCTGCCGGGCGATGCCGAAGCCGAGTTGCTGGCGCTGCTGCGCGATAAGGATGTCCCGGGGTTGGCCGAGGCCACCGCTGCCGTGCCGTCGCCGTTCCGCGAGGCGCTGCTGGCGCTGCCGACGCTCTACGGCGGGCCGGAAACCGTTGATCGCGCCGTGGCCTGCCTGCCCGACCTGCCGGCCATCCGTGCCGCGCTGGAACAACTGCGCCACCTGATTTCGAGCGCGCCGGAACTGCCGTTCTCCATCGATCTGGCTGACCTGCGCGGTTATCACTATCACAACGGCATCGTCTTTGCCGCCTACTGCCCGGGCTTCCCGGCGGCGATCGCGCTTGGTGGGCGTTACGACGGCGCCGGCAAGGCCTTTGGCCGGGCGCGTCCGGCCACCGGTTTTTCGCTGGACCTGCGTCAGCTGGCGCAACTGGCGCCGGCCGGCAAGCCGGTCCGCGGTGTGCTCGCCCCGTATGCCGGTGCCGACAAGTTGCTGGCTTCGCACATTGCTGCGCTGCGCGAGCATGGCGAGACCGTCGTCGAACTGTTGCCGGGCGAGACCGCCTGCGAAGGCCCGTCATGCGACCGCAAGCTGGTCCAGGTCGGCGGGCGCTGGATCATTGAAGCTATACAAGAGGATTGAGAGAGAAAATGGCCAAGAATGTCATCGTCGTCGGTACCCAGTGGGGCGACGAAGGGAAGGGGAAGATCGTCGACTGGCTGACCGACCACGCCCAGGGCGTGGTGCGTTTCCAGGGCGGTCATAATGCCGGCCATACGCTGGTCGTCGGCGACAACGTCTACAAGCTCAACCTGGTGCCCTCGGGCATCGTTCGCGCCGGTGTCGATTGCTACATCGGCAACGGTGTCGTGCTCGACATCCATCACCTGATCTCGGAAATCGCCGAGTTGGAAAAGGGCGGCATCGACGTCCGTTCCCGCCTCAAGGTCAGCCCCGGCTGCCCGATCATCCTGCCCTACCACTCGGCCATCGACAAGGCGCGCGAAGCGGCCAAGGCCGGCGACAAGAAGATCGGCACGACCGGCAAGGGCATCGGCCCGACCTACGAGGACAAGGTTTCGCGCCGCGGCCTGCGCGTCTATGACCTGTTCCATCCGGAGCGTTTCGCCGAAAAACTCAAGGAAGTGCTGGAATACCACAACTTCGTGCTGACCCAGTACTTCAAGGCCGACCCGGTCGACTTCCAGACTGTGTACGACCAGGCCATGGCCGATGCCGAAGTGATCCGGCCGATGGTCGTGGACGTATCCGCCGCGCTCTACGATGCCAACAAGGCCGGCCACAACATGCTGTTCGAAGGCGCCCAGGGCACCCTGCTCGACATCGACCACGGTACCTATCCCTTCGTCACCTCGTCCAACTGCGTTGCCGGTCAGGCGGCTGCCGGTGCCGGTGTCGGCCCGGGCATGCTGCACTATGTGCTGGGCATCACCAAGGCCTACTGCACGCGCGTCGGCGGCGGTCCGTTCCCGAGCGAACTGGATATCGATACCGAAGGCACGCCGGGTCACCAGATGTTCTCGGTGGGCAAGGAATTCGGTACGGTGACCGGGCGCAAGCGCCGCTGCGGCTGGTTCGATGCTGCGCTGTTGCGCCGTTCGGCCCGCATCAACGGACTCACCGGCCTGTGCATCACCAAGCTCGACGTGCTCGACGGCCTCAAGGAAATCAAGATCTGCACCGGTTACCAGCTGGGCGACAAGGTTGTCGATCTGCTGCCCATCGGTGCCGACGACGTCGCCCGTTGCGTGCCGATCTACGAAACCATGCCGGGTTGGGAAGGGACGACCTTCCGCGTCAAGCGTTGGGAAGACCTGCCGGTCAACGCCCAGGCCTACCTGAACCGCCTTGAGGAACTCTGCGAGGTGCCGATCGCCATCGTGTCGACCGGTCCCGAGCGCGACGAGACCATCCTCAAGCAGCATCCGTTCAAGTAATCCGGATTGTTCCCGGGCAATGCAAAGCGGGCCGTCTGGCCCGCTTTGTCTTTCAGTGCGGACGAACCGCCTGCCAGCCCTCCGGGCAGGCCTGGGTATAGGGATAGTATTGTCCGGACGAACGGCAGTAGAACCAGTTGCCACCCGGCGGGGGCGGTGCGCCATGGACGACGCGCGGTGGCGTGTTGGCATGATAGAGCGCGGTCCCGATGGCCAGGCCGCCGATGGTCAGCACGGCAGCCGGACCAACCCAGTCGTTGCGGTGGTGATGATGCTTCCTGGCACGTGGTGGCGGCGCATGGTAGTGATGATGGTGGCTGATCTGGGGGCGATGGTCGTTGCGCCAGTGGCGATCCGGGCCGGCGCTGGCCTGTCCGGTCAGGCCGATGCCCAGGGCGGCAGCGAGCAGGGTGCTGGCAAGTCGTTTCATGATGAACCTCGTCAATGGTGTTGGCACGAGGTCAGGATAGCCAGCCGCTGGCGCGCTTGCTGCAACCAGATGTTAGTAATTGTTAAGCTCGGGGAAGCTTGTGCTGTGAGACAATTCGCTTTGTCGACGCGTGCGCCAGAAATGAAAAAAGGCCTTGCCGTAGCAAGACCTTCTGTCAAAATCGCTGGTGCCCAGGAAGGGACTCGAACCCCCACGCCTCTCAGCGCTAGTACCTGAAACTAGTGCGTCTACCAATTCCGCCACCTGGGCACAGGTGCGAAGAGCCGCCATTATAGAGAAAGAAAAAGTGATGTCAAGAAAGAAGTTGTCGAAGATACGTCGTGCCGATCCATTTTTCGAGCGCGAGAGCAAACGTTATGAATTCCCTTTGCCGTCGCGCGAATACGTGACGCAAACCCTGACCGACGAAGGTCGTCCCCTGAGCTTTGCCAATCTGGTCGATCTGCTCGATATCGCCAGTGTCGAGCGCGAAATGTTCCAGCGCCGCCTTGGTGCCATGGAGCGCGAGGGCCAGTTGCTGCGTAACCGCAAAGGCGATTACATCCTGCCCGAACGGGCCAGCCTGACCGCTGGGCGCATCCAGGGACACCAGGATGGTTACGGCTTTCTGGTGCCCGATGACGGCAGCGCCGACATCTTTCTCGATCAGCGGCAGATGGGCAAGGTGCTGCATGGCGACCGGGCGCTGGTCCGGATCACCGGTACCGACCGTAAAGGACGGCCGGAAGGCAGCATCGTCGAAGTCACCGAGCGGGTGAATACCCGCCTGGTCGGCCGCGTTTTCGTCGAACACGGCGTCGTCATCGTTGCTCCGGAAAACAAGCGCATCGCCCAGGACATCCTGGTGCCGCCGGAAAAGAAATCCAAGCTCAAGATCCAGTCCGGCCAGGTGGTGATGGTCGAGATCATCGAGCAGCCCAGCAAGTTTTCCCAGCCGATCGGGCGCATCGTCGAGGTGCTCGGCAATTATGCCGATCCGGGCATGGAGATCGAGATTGCCCTGCGCAAGCACGACCTGCCGTTCGAGTTTTCCAAGGCGGCGCTCGAGGAAAACAAGCAGATGCCGGACAAGGTGCGCAAGACGGACTTCAAGGGCCGTGAGGACCTGCGCGAATTGCCGCTGGTCACCATCGACGGTGAGACTGCCCGCGACTTCGACGACGCCGTCTTTTGCGAAAAGCAGGGGCGCGGCTGGCGTCTGGTGGTGGCGATTGCCGATGTCTCGCACTATGTGCGCCCCGGCATGGCCCTCGACAAGGAAGCGCTGGAGCGCGGCAATTCGGTGTACTTCCCGCGCCGGGTCATCCCGATGCTGCCGGAAAAGCTGTCCAACGGCATCTGTTCGCTGAATCCCGACGTCGAACGCCTGGCCATGGTCTGCGACATGTCGATCAGCGCCGCCGGCAAGATCGGCAAGTACCGTTTCTATCCGGCCGTCTTCCGCTCGCATGCGCGGCTGACCTACAACAAGGTCTGGTCCTGGCTGTCGGGCGAGGGCAAGCCGCAAGGCGATGCCGAACAGGCGGTGCTGCCGCACGTGCACAACCTGTACAAGCTCTACGCCGCCCTGCACAAGGCGCGCGGCCAGCGTGGCGCGATCGATTTCGAGACCACCGAAACGCAGATGCTGTTCAACGATCAGGGCAAGATCGAGAACATCGTCCCGGTGGTGCGCAACGACGCCCATCGCATCATCGAGGAATGCATGCTGGCGGCCAACGTCTGCGCCTCCGACTTCCTCGCCGAGCACAAGCAGACCTGCCTGTACCGCATCCACGAGGGACCGTCCGAGGAAAAGCTGCGCAACCTGCGCACCTTCCTCGGCGAGTTCGGGATGGCCTTGAGCGGCGGCGACGATCCGCGTGCCAAGGACTACGCCGCCCTGCTCGAGAAGATCAAGCCGCGGCCGGATTTCCAGCTGCTGCAGACGGTGATGCTGCGCTCGCTGCGCCAGGCCATGTACAGCCCCGACAACGTCGGTCACTTCGGCCTGGCCTACGAGCACTACACGCACTTCACCTCGCCGATCCGACGTTATCCGGACCTGCTCGTGCATCGTGCGATCAAGGCCGTGCTGGCCGGCGAGAAATACGAGCCGAGCAAGCCCTGGGACGACATCGGCCTGCAATGCTCGGCGACCGAGCGGCGCGCCGACGAAGCGACGCGCGATGTCGAGAACTGGCTGAAGACCTTCTTCATGAAGGAGCGCATCGGCGAGGTTTTTGCCGGGACGATCTCGGCAGTCACCGCGTTTGGCATTTTCGTTGCGCTGGACGAGGTCTATGTCGAAGGTCTGGTTCACGTCTCGGAACTGGGGCAGGACTACTTCCAGTTCGACAACATCAAGCACCAGATGCTCGGCGAGCGCAGCGGCGAACGCTTCCGTCTCGGCGACCGGGTGCGGGTCAAGCTGGTTCGCGCCGACCTCGAATCGAACAAGATCGACTTCGTGCTCGTCCGTGACCAGCCAAAAACGGCGACGGCGGAGAAAACCGCGGGCAAGAAAACCGTCGCCCGGCGTCGTCGCTGACCGCCTGTTGCAACTGCGGCACAGGGGCGCATTCAATGCGCCCCATTTTCGTGTGCCGTGGATCGGCATATGACCAAAGTGATAAAATGTTTGTTTGATCCATGCATCTTGAGGGCAGGATGAGGTACGAAGCTGACGCTCCGTTGGTGGTCGAATCACAACTTGGACAGATCATGGCGGATTTGCCGCCGGCGCTGGAAACGGGCAATTACCTGATCGACGACGAACATCGTCTGCTGCTCGGGATCATGAAAAACCTGCGTCGGGTTTGTGTCGATCCGGACCGCCTGGACAGTTGCCGCGGCTGCGATCGCCTGCGCCAGAACGCCTGCGAGAAGGAAGTCGTCAGTCAGCTTGGCGACCTGTTTGCCTTCATCCTCGATCATTTCGCGACGGAAGAGCGCATCATGCGCGACGCCCTGATGTCGATGACCGACAAGGCCCTGTGCGATGCCCACATCGAGGATCATGCGGCGATTGCCCAGAAAGTCCAGGAAATCGTCTCCCGGCTCGACAGCGAACAAACCGTCCGCCGTATCCGCGAACTCGATGCCTTGCTCGGGCGCTGGGTTGATAACCACATCGGCTTGCACGACCTGATGCTGGTCCGCTGGCTGAACAACGAGCAGGGCGTGGTCAAGGTCGGGCAGTCGGACTGAATACCGGATTCGCACCGATCCGGTGCGGCGCGGTAGAATTCGGCTCCTTCCTCCGGATAGTCCGCCATGACATCGCGCCTGATCTACGGCTTTCATGCCATTACCGCCAAGCTTCGCCAGGATCCCGAATCGCTGAAGGAAATCCTGATCGACGCCGGCCGGCAAGATGCCCGTGCCCGCGAGTTGTTGAAGCACGCCGAACTGCAGGGGGTGAAGTTCATCCTCGCCGATAGCAAGCGCCTCGACGATCTGGCCGGCGGCGGTCGGCACCAGGGGGTGGTTGCCCGCATCGAAGGCGCGCGCAAGCCGGCGCATCTCGACGATGTGCTCGATACGCTGGAGGAGCCGGCCTTCCTGCTGGTCCTCGATGGCGTCACCGATCCGCGCAATCTCGGCGCCTGCCTGCGCGTCGCCGACGCCGCCGGTGTCCATGCGGTGATCGCGCCCAAGGACCGGGCCGCCGGCCTCAACGACGTGGCCGTCAAGACCGCCTGCGGCGCGGCCGAAACCGTGCCCTACGTGATGGTCACCAACCTGGCGCGCACGCTGCGCGAACTGAAGGAGCGCGATATCTGCGTGATCGGCACGGCCGGCGAAGCCAGCGAGGATCTTTACGCTGCCGAATGGCCGCAGGCCACCGCCTGGGTCATGGGCGCGGAAGGCGAGGGCATGCGCCGTCTGACTCGGGAAACCTGCGACCAGCTGGTCAGCATTCCCATGCATGGCAGCGTCGACAGCCTGAACGTCTCGGTTGCCGCCGGTGTCTGCCTGTTCGAAGCCCGTCGCCGACGTCGCTGAATTCATGACCCATCGTCGTGCCGTCGCCTTGATGGTGCTGGTGACGCTGCTGTGGAGCATCGCCGGGGTCGTTGCCCGTCACCTGGAAGCCGCTGCCGGCTTCGAGGTCAATTTCTGGCGTAGCGGCTTCAACGCACTGGCGCTGGCCATCGGCCTGACCTGGCTGCGCGGGCCGGGGTTGTGGGCCGGCCTGCTGAACGCGCCGCGCATCGTTTGGATTTCCGGCCTGTGCTGGGCGGTGATGTTTACCGCCTTCATGCTGGCGATCACCATGACCACGGTCGCCATGGTGCTGGTGACGATGGCCCTCGGGCCGATGATCACCGCGCTGTTTGCCCGTTTCTTCCTGAAGCAGCGCCTGCCGCTGCGGACCTGGCTGGCGATCGCGCTGGCCGGGCTGGGCATTGCCTGGATGTTCGGCGCCGAAGCCCCGGCCGGCGCGCGCCTGCTCGGTTCGCTGGTGGCCTGCGCGGTCCCCCTGGCGGCGGCGGTCAACTGGACCCTGCTGCAGAAGACCGGTCAGGGGGGCGATGCCGGGCCGGACATGCTGCCGGCCGTGCTCATCGGCGCCGTGCTGTCGGCCTTGTGCACCCTGCCGCTGGCCTGGCCGTTGCAGGCAACGACCCATGATCTCGGCCTGCTGGCCTTGCTCGGTGTCGTGCAACTGGCCATCCCCTGCCTGCTGGTGGTTCGCCTGACGCGTGTCCTGCCTGCCCCGGAAATCGCCCTGCTGGCGCTGCTCGAAGTCATTTTCGGCGTTGCCTGGGCCTGGCTGTGGGCCGGCGAACAGCCCGCCGTGAGCGTGCTGGCCGGTGGCGGACTGGTCCTGTTCGCACTGATCTTCAACGAAGGGCTGGCCCTGCGGCAGCGGGCCTCGGGAACTTTTTCCTAAGCCGAAGGTAATACCAAGCAACTCTGATACGATATCCCGAAACAGGGAGAATCCACATGGGCAGTGTTGCTATTGCCGGCATCGGTGCGTCGGCGGGCGGTCTGGAAGCGATCACGCAGTTGATCAGCCATTTGAAGCCCGGCCTGCCGTGCGCTTACGTCGTTCTGCAACACTTGTCGCCGAGTTACCGGAGCATGATGGTCGAGATACTCGGCCGTGAAACCTCCCTGCACGTCAAGGAAATGGAACAGGGCGACGTGCCCGAGGCCGGAGTCATCTACGTCGTTCCGGCCAACTCGAATGCCCTGATCCGGGAAGGCTGCTTCTGCCTGATGACGGCGGCGCCCGAGGTCGTTCCCAAGCCGTCGATCAACCAGTTCCTGATCTCGCTGGCCGCCGAGGAGGGCGATGCCGCCATCGGCGTCGTGCTTTCCGGCACCGGTTCGGATGGCGTTGCCGGTCTGCGGGCGATTCAGGCGGCCGGCGGTTTCACGCTGGCCCAGCGGCCGGATAGCGCCAAGTATGACGGCATGCCCAGGGCAGCCATCGAGGCCGGCGTGGTCGATCATGTGCTGACGCCGGAAGAAATCGCCGACCAGATCCCCCGTCTGCTGGAGCTGCCGCCGGCCGGCAGCGAAGTCGAGGCGCCGCCGGACCTGCTGCAGAATCTGCTGGTCAGCCTGCGCGACCGGCTTCAGTTCGATTTTTCCGGTTACAAGGTCGGCACCCTGATGCGGCGCATCCGTCGTCGCCAGTTCGCCACCGGCGGGGAGGACCTGGCCGCTTACCTGCGCTGGGTCGAGCGCCATCCCGAAGAACTGGAGTTGCTGGCCCGCGACATCCTGATCTCGGTGACCGCATTCTTTCGTGACCGCGAGGCTTTTGCCGCCTTGCGGCGGGTGGTTGGCGACATCGTGGCGCGCAAGGCGCCGGGCAGCGAAATCCGGGTCTGGGTCGCCGGTTGCGCGACCGGCGAGGAGGCCTACTCGATTGCCATGCTGTTTGCCGACGCGCTCGGCGACAAGCTGGAGCAGTACCGGGTCCAGATTTTCGCCACCGACGTCGATGACGAGGCGCTCAACGTCGCCCGCCGCGGCGTTTATGCCGCCGCCTCGATGAGCGAAGTCGGGCCGGACCAGCTCGACCGCTATTTCAAGCAGATCGGCAATACCTACGAAGCCGGCAAGGTATTGCGCGACATGATCGTGTTTGCCCGTCACAACCTGGTCAGCGACCCGCCTTTCATGCGTCTTGACCTGGTCAGTTGCCGCAACGTGCTGATTTATTTCGATGCGCCGCTGCAGAGCAAGGTGCTGAAGATTTTCCACTTCGGGCTGGCCGCCGACGCTTATCTTTTCCTTGGGCGTTCGGAAAGCATCGCCCAGGCCGAGCAGCATTTTTCGACCATCGATCGCCGCGAGCGCCTGTTCCGCAAGCAGGGCGATTCGATGCCGATCATCCCGACCTCCTCGAGCCTGCCGGTCAGTTCGTTGCGGACGACGGTGCAGCGGCGCGACCGGCGGCTCGAATTGCTGCTCTCCGGGCTGGTGTCGCATTTCGGCCTGACCGTGGCCATCTGTGACCGGGAAGGGAATGTCCTGCACACTGCGGGCGAAGTTGAAAAGCTCATGCACTTCCCGGTCGGCGCGTCGCGCCTGTTACTGGGCGATGTCGTGGTCCCCGATCTGCGCGGCGAGGTGTTGACGCTGCTGCGTCGCTGCCAGCAGCAGAACTCGACCCAGAAGGGCCGGCGGCGGCGTCTGGGCCGCGACTACCTGCGCATCATCGTCGAGCCGGTATCCGACGGTTCGGGCGAATTGCTGCTGGTCATCTTTGCCCCGGAAGCGGTCAAGGAAGTCGCGGTCGAGGAAGTTCAACCCAGCACCACGCAGCAGCTTGAAGACGAACTGCTGACCACGCGCGAGCATCTGCAGGCGCTGGTCGAGGAAATGGCGACCGCCAACGAGGAAATGCAGGCCCTCAACGAGGAGTCGCAGGCCGCCAACGAGGAATTGCAGGCGACCAACGAGGAACTCGAGGCCGCCAACGAGGAAATGCAGGCGACCAATGAGGAACTGGTCAGCCTGAACGAAGAACTCAACGTCAAGACCATCGAACTGTCGCGCCTGTCGGAGGATTACGCCCATCTCTACGATGCGCTGGAATATCCGGTCCTGGTCTTCGATCGTTCGTTGCAGTTGAGCCGCTTCAACGCGCCGGCGGCGCGGCGCTTCGATCTCCGGTCGACGGCGCTGCGCCAGCATCTTTCGCGCCTGCGCCTGCCGGAAGCGTTGGGCGAGATGGAAACCTGGCTGGGGCGGGCGCTGGCCCACGGCGACCGCGAGCAGATCCTGGTCCAGGTGGACAAGCGCGACCTGCGGGTACTGATTTCCCCAGGGCTCGGGAAAACCGGGAGCATCAGTTCCCTGGTGGTCAGCTTCATCGATGTGACCGACATTGTCCGCACCCAGGAAGCCCTGTCCCAGTCCGAGGAGCGGCTCAATGCGCTGATGGAGAACACCACGGTGATCTTCGCCATGCGCGATGTGTCCGGCAACTACATTTACGCCAACCGCCGTTTCATCGAGTTCTTCGGCCTCGAAGATCAGGACGTACTCGGCAAGAACGATTTTTCGCTGTTCGATCACCAACTGGCAGTCAATCTGTGGGATAGCACGGTGTCCTCGCTGCGCAGCCGGATGGCGGTGACCGTCGAGTACGAGATCAACGATGTCCGCGGCGTTCGTTACCTGCGCGCCGTGCACCAGAGTCTTTACGACCCGTCGGGCAATCCCGTGGCCCTGATTTTCGAAGCCGAAGATGTTTCGGTCAGCAAGCTGGCCGAACAGCAGTTGCGGATCACCGCTCGGGTTTTCGACCAGGCGGGCGAAGCCATCGTCGTGACCGACCCGCAGGGTGTGATCCAGACGACCAACAAGGCGTTCGCGGCAATTACCGGTTATTGCATCGAGGAATCGGTGGGCAAGCAGGTCGGACGTTTATTGAAGTCGGGCCGGCACAGTGCCGATTTTTATGCGGCCATGTGGGGTGCCTTGCGCGACAAGGGTTTCTGGCAGGGCGAAATCTGGAATCGCCGGAAAAGCGGCGAGGTCTTCCCCGAGTGGCTGACGATCAACCGGGTCGATGACGCCGATGGACGGGTCGAGCATTTCGTCTCGGTCTTTTCCGACATCACCGACATCAAGAATGCCCAGCGCAAGGCCGAGTATCTGGCTGCCCACGACGTGCTCACGGGGCTGCCCAACCGCACCCTGTTCCAGGACCGCCTGCGTCACGCCCTGGCCCAGGCCCGGCGGAAGCAGGAACGGCTGGCGCTGATGTTCATCGACCTCGACAACTTCAAGGACATCAACGACACCCTGGGTCACGACATCGGCGACGAACTGCTGAGGCAGGCGGCAAACCGCCTGCAGCAGGTGATGCGCGATGTCGATACGGTGGCCCGGCTGGGCGGCGACGAATTCACGGCGGTGCTCTCCGATTGCGACGCCGAGGGTGCGGGCCGGATTTCGCGACGTATCGTCGATGAGCTGGCGGCGTCGTTCGATATCCAGGGGCGCCAGCTGTTTGTCTCGGCCAGCGTCGGCGTCGCCTTCTTCCCGGAGGACGGGCAGGACAGCAATGCACTGGTCAAGGCGGCCGATACCGCGATGTACCGGGCCAAGGAACTGGGGCGCAACCGGGTCGAATTTTTTGTTCCCGACCTGCACGTCCGTCTGCTCAAGCGGGCAACGATGGAAAGCGCGATGCGGGCAGCGCTGGATCTGGGGCGGCTGCGCCTGGTCTATCAACCCAAGTTCAGCCTTCAGTCCGGCCATCCCCTGGTCGGCGCGGAGGCTCTGCTGCGCTGGCGCGACCCCGAGCTGGGCGACGTTTCACCGGGGGAATTCATTCCGGTGTGCGAAGCCTGCGGATTGATCAAGGACGTCACGCGGATGGTGCAGAAACTCCTGTTGAGCCAGATCGCGACCTGGTTGAAGCTGGGGCTGAAGGTGCCGCCGATCGCCTTCAACTGTTCGCCGCGCAACGTGCGCGAGGCCGACATGGCCGATTCCCTGGTGCTTGCCTTGCAGGACAGCGGCGTTCCGGCCGGCCTGGTGCAGGTGGAAATCACGGAAGGCGCCCTGCTCGAGAACAGCGAGGCGGTGATCGGCAATCTCAATCGTCTGCACCAGAGCGGCGTGGCCATCAGTGTCGATGATTTCGGGACCGGCTATTCCTCGCTGATCTATCTCAAGCGTCTGCCGCTCGCCGAACTCAAGGTGGACAAGAGCTTCGTCGATGGCCTGGGCAGCGATACGGACGACGAGGCGATTGCCCGCGCGGTACTCGGGCTGGCGCAGGCGCTGGGCCTGCGCTCGGTGGCCGAAGGGGTGGAAAACGAAAGGCAGATGCAGTGGCTGACCAGCCATGGTTGCGAGGTGGTGCAGGGCTACCATTTGTCGCGGCCGCTGGAAACGGTTGATTTCGAGGACTTGTTGGCGAGGGTTGAAGGTGGATAGACGTTTCATCGACGAATGCGAAAAGGAAGAATTGCATCTTTCCGGGGCCATACAGCCGCATGGCGCCCTGCTGGTGATCGACGAGCAATCGCGGATCAGTCATTTCTCGACCAACGCCGCCCAGTTGCTGGCGGACGATTTCATCGTCGCACTTGATGCGCCGATGCCGGCACCGCTGGCCGAGATGGCCGGCGAACTCGGCGAACGGGCAGGCAGCCGCCTGCAGTACGAGGCCGCCCTGAATGGTCGCGATGGCCGGCTTGACGTGGTGCTGACCCGCAATGCCCAGGGGCGGATCGTCGCCGAATTGATTCCCTGTTGCGAGGACCCGGTTTTCCCGAGCATCGCGACCCAGGGTGTGGTGCCGCCGGCCAGCCACGATGAAGTCGAGGCGCAGCGTCAGGCGCTGATCGAGAAGGTCTGCATCCATACCGGCTTCCAGCGGGTCATGTACTACCGCTTCCTCGAGGACGGGGACGGCGAGGTGCTGGCCGAAGTACGCCAGGAAGGCGCGGAGGGTACTTACCTGGGTTTGCGTTTCCCGGCCAGCGACATCCCGCAGATTGCCCGCGTGCTCTACCAGCAGAATCCCTGGCGACTGATCCCGGATGCGCTGGCGACACCCGTGCCCCTGCTCGGGCGCGACGATATCCCGCCCGATCTGAGTTATTCGGACCTGCGCAGCGTTTCGCCGGTCCATGCCGTTTATCTGTCCAACATGGGGGTCGGTGCGTCGCTGTCGTTTCCGATTGTCGTCGGTGGGCAATTGTGGGGTTTGGTCGCCTGCCATAACGCGATGCCGTGCCAGGTCGGGCTGGGCAGACTCAGCCAGGCGTCGCAGGAAGTGCGCTCGCATACGCTGGGTCTGGCGGCCTACTTTGCCCAGCGCCGCATGCAGTTGCTCGACGGTCTGGTGCGCCGTTTCGGCGAGGCCCGGGAGATCGTGCACGAAGCCGGCGATATCGTCGCCGCTTGGCCGCGCCTCGGAACCTGGCTGGCGGCGGAGTTCGGTGTCGATGGCGTGCAACTGTGCCTGAACGAAGGGCATGTGGACTGGGGGGAAGGATTCGAGTCCGACACCTTGTCGCATATCGACGACTGGTTCGTCGGTCAGCAGATCGATCCGGTCTGGCTGGCCGAATCCCTGTCGCGCCAGTTGCCGGATTGTCCGTTGTCGCGCGTGGCCGGTGTGCTCGCGGTCAAGGCGAAAACGGCGGACGGCCTGATGTTGCGGGTCTACCTGACGCGGCACGAGCACATCCACGATGTGGCCTGGGGCGGCAATCCCGACAAACCCGTGGAGCGCCATGACGGGGTGTACGGCATTGCGCCGCGGCGTTCCTTCGAGAAATGGGTGGAGAAGCGCCTCGGGCGCAGTCGTCCCTGGGATAACGAAGCCCGGCTGCTCGGTCTCAAACTGCGTGAATTGCTGATGCAGCTGGGCCGCCGTGACTGATCCGCTGAGCCGCCTGCGGGCGAGGACGTCGGTCCTGCACCGTCAATTGGAGCGCTGTGCCGCGTTCAGCCGCCTGACCCGGGACGATGTCTCGCCTGCCGATGTGACGAAGGCGCTGAGTATCTTCCATGCCTTTTACCACGGTCTGGAAGATGAACTCATGCGGCGTCTGGCGGCGACGCCTTTCGCCCATTTCTACCGGCCGCGACGCGCCTTGCTGGCTGTCGATCTGGCCACGTTGGGGGCGCCGCTTCCGGTCGCTGCCGAAGTCTGCCTGCCGGCGTCTGCGGCCGGGCTGCTCGGCGTGGTTTATGCCGTCGAGGGGTCGGCGCTGGGCGGCCAGGTGCTGGGCGGTCATCTATGCCGTTGCCTGGGCGAGGACTTCGCCGGTTCGCTGGCCTATTTCAATGCCTTTGCCGGCGGGACGCACTGGCAGCTGCTCCTGCGCGTGCTGACCGATACGCTGCATGAGGAAAATGCCGTGGATGCCGTCGGCGACGGTGCATCCCTGGTTTTTTCCTCGTTGATCGGGCTGGCCGCCGAGACCGGGCCAGCCTGACCGGGAACGCGATTTCAGGCGCCGGCGCGCCAGCCGCCGCCCAGTGCCTTGAATAGCTCGACGGCCGCATTCAGGCGGGCCTGACGCGTGGCAACGGCGGCCAGTTGCGCCTCGTTGGCACTGCGCTGGGCGTCGAGCACTTCCAGGTAGCCGGAATAGCCGGCGTCGTAGCGCAGGCGGGCCAGGTCGAGGGCTTTGCGGGCGTTGTCGGCGCGATTTTCCTGCGCGCCTTCGGCGATCCCCAGTTCGTTCAGGCTGACCAGGGCGTCGCGGACTTCCTTGTACGCTGTTTCCAGCGTTTTCTGCCAGGCGATCAGCGACTGCTGGTTGAGTGCCTTGGCCTGGTCAACGCGGGCGCCGGTCTTGCCGAAATCGAAGATCGGCATCAGCAGCGACAGGCCGGCAGACCAGGTGCCGGCGCCGCTGGAGAACAGGTCGGACAGCGTCTTGCTTTCGCTGCCGAGCACGCCGGTCAGCGAGAATTTCGGGTAGTAGGCGGCCTTGGCGACGCCGATGTTGGCGTTGGCGGCGATCAGCTGCTGTTCGGCCTGGCGGACATCGGGGCGGGCCTCGATCAGGTCGGCCGGCAGGCCGGCCGGCGGTTGCGGCGGTAGCGGGATGGCCGACAAGGGGCCCGCGGCGATTTCCAGGTCGGGCTTGCCGGTCAGCAGCGCCAGCTGGTGGGCGAGCAACGCCCGGCTGCGCCGCAGTTCGGCCTGCTGGGCCTGCAGCGCGGCCAGGGCGCCGTCGGCCTGGTACTGGTCGAGTGGCGACACCAGGCCGGCATCGACCCGGGTCTTCACCAGTTTCGCGCTTTCCTCGCGGCTGCTCAGCGATTCGGCGGTGATCGCCTGCTGGGCGTCGAGGGCGCGCAGGTTGAGGTAGTTGGCGGCGACCAGGCCGGCCACCGACAGGCGGATGCTGTCGCGACCGTACTGACTGGCGAGCAGGCTGGCGCGGGCGGCCTCGTTGCTGCGGCGGACGCGGCCCCAGACATCGAGTTCGTAGGACAGGCTGAGCCCGGCGCTGCGCGCGCGCAGCACTTCCGGCGAATTGACCGACCAGGTGGCGGTCTTCTCGCTCAGGTGCGTGTTGCTGCCGGCGGCCTGGGCGTCGACGTTGGGGAACAGGCTGGCGCCGGCCTCGCGGGCGGCGGCATCGGCCTGCTCGACGCGGGCGACGGCGCTGCGCAGGTCGGCGTTCTGGCGCAGCGCCAGGTCAACCAGTTCGTTCAAGGTCGTGTCGTTGAACAGCGTCCACCACTGCTGGACGATGGCCGGATTGTCGGTCTTCGTCTCGGCGACGGCGGTCGGCGCTTCCTTGAAGGCTGCCGGCAGCCAGTTGGCCGGGCGCAGGTAGTCCGGGCCGACGGCACAGCCGGAGAGCAACACGGCCAGGGCTAGCGGGGTCAGGCGGAACAGCGGGCGGCGCATCATGCTTTCTCCTCTTCGACGTCGAGGTGCGTCGGGTCGATCTGCTTGCCGCGCTCCAGCCAGAGGAAGAACAGCGGCACGAAAATGGTGGCGATGAAGGTGGCGGCGATCATCCCGCCGAAAACGCCGGTACCCATCGACTGGCGGGCGGCAGCGCCGGCGCCGGTGGCCTTGACCAGCGGCACGACGCCGAGCACGAAGGCCAGCGAGGTCATGATGATCGGGCGCAGGCGCAGGCGGGCGGCAGCCAGGGCGGCATCCCTGACGCTCAGGCCTTCGGCGTATTTCTGGGCGGCGAACTCGACGATCAGGATGGCGTTCTTCGACGCCAGGCCGATCAGCACGACCAGACCGATCTGGAAGTAGATGTCGTTGGGCATGCCGCGCAGCCAGATCGCCGTCAGCGCACCCATCAGCGCGAACGGGACGGCCATGACCACGGCCAGCGGCAGCGACCACTTCTCGTACTGGGCGGCAAGGATCAGGAAGACCATGATGATGGCGAAGGCGAACGCCTGGATCGACGAACCGGAGGTCTGCTTTTCCTGGTAGGCCTGGCCGGTCCAGGCGATGCCGTAGCCGTCGGGCAGGGTCGCGGCGGCGACTTCCTCGACGATGCGGATGGCGTCGCCCGAGCTGATGCCGGGTTTCGAATCGCCCATCACCTTGGCGGCGACGAAGCCGTTGAAGCGCTCGACCTGTTCGGGGCCGACGACGTTCTTCACGGTGCTGATCGCCGACAGCGGAATCATCTTGCCGCTGGCCGTGCTCTTCACGTAGACCTTGCCGATGTCGTCCGGCTTCATCCGGTAATTGGCTTCGGCCTGCAACTGCACCCGATAGACGCGGCCGGCCTTGTTGAAGTCATTGACGTAGAGCGCACCCATGGTGCTCTGCAGCGTCGAATAGACGTCGGCCAGCGGAATGCCCAGCGCCAGCGCCTTGGCTTCGTCGACCTCGATGAACAGTTGCGGCACGGTCGGGCGGAAGAAGGTCGAGATACGGGTGAATTCCGGGTGTTTCTGCAGGTCGGCCATGAAATTCTGGACGACTTCGTTGAGCTTCATGGCATCGCCGTCGACGCGGTTCTGTACATAGACCTCGAAACCGCCGGCGCTGCCCAGGCCCATGATCGGCGGCGGGTTGAACACCAGCCCCATGCCGTCGGCCTGCATCATGCCGATGCCCATGAACTTGCCGGCCAGGTCCTGGGCTTTGGCGTCGCGTTCCGACCAGTCCTTGAGCGGCACGAACATGGTGCCGGCGTTGGGCTTGTTGCCGCCGCCGATCAGGTCGAAACCGGAAACCACGAAGGTGTGGCGGACGGCCGGGTCCTGGGCAATCATCTCGCGCATGTTCTCGCCGGTCGCCTGGGTGCGCTTGAGCGTCGCGCCGTCGGGCAGCATCAGCGCCGAGATCAGGTAGCCCTGATCTTCCGAGGGCACGAAACTGCCGGGAATGACGCGGAAGAACAGGGTGCTGATGCCGATCACGGCGACGAAGATGAGGGCGCCGACGATGCCGTGCTTCAGGGTGAAGCCGACGGTGCGTACATAGTTGTCGGTGAGCCGGTCGAACATGCGATTGAAGCCGGCGAAGAAGCGGTTCGGGCTGTGCTGGGCCTTGAGCAGCAGGGCGCACAGGGCCGGCGTCAGGGTCAGTGCGACGACGCCGGAAAGGAAGACGGCGACCGCCACGGTGACGGCGAACTGCTTGTAGAGCTGGCCGGCGATGCCGCCGAGGAAGGCGACCGGCACGAACACCGCACACAGTACCAGGACGATGGCCACCAGCGCGCCCTGCACCTGGTGCATGGCCTTGATCGCCGCCTGTTTGGGCGGCAGTTTCTCCTCGCTCATCAGGCGCTCGACGTTCTCCAGCACGACGATCGCGTCATCGACGACGATACCGATGGCGAGCACCATGGCGAACAGCGTCAGGGTGTTGATCGAGAAACCGAACAGCCACAGCCCGGCGAAAGTGCCGATCAGCGAGATCGGCACCGCCACCATCGGGATCAAGGTCGCACGCCAGCTCTGCAGGAAGAGATAGACGACGGCGATGACCAGCAGCGCTGCTTCGATCAGCGTCCAGACGACTTCGTTGATCGATGCCGAGACGAAGCGCGTGGTGTCGAACGGGATGATGTAACCCATGCCTTCGGGGAACTTGGTCTTCAGTTCCTCCATCTTGACCCGGACGCGCTTGGCAACGTCCAGCGCGTTGGCGCCGGTCTGCAGGAAGACGCCCATGGCGATGGTCGGCTGGCCGTCGAGGGTGACCTGCTGGTCGTAGCTGTAGGCGCCGAGCTCGATGCGGGCGACGTCCTTGAGGCGCAGCAGGCCGCCGGGGCCGCTGGCGCGGATGACGATGTTGCCGAATTCCTCTTCGCTGAGCAGGCGGCCCTTGGCGGTCACCGTGTACACCAGCATCTGGTCGTCCGGCGCCGGTTCCTGGCCGATCTTGCCGGCGGCGTTCTGGGCGTTCTGGGCGCGGATGGCGCTGGCGATTTCCGCCGTCGTCACGCCGAGCTGGGCCATGCGGTCGGGCTTGAGCCAGACGCGCATCGAGTAGTCCTGGGCGCCGAAGATGGTCACGTCGCCGACGCCGGGAACCCGCTTGAGTTCGTCGACGATGTTCAGGCTGGCGTAGTTCGACAGGAACAGGGTGTTGTACTTGCCGGCTTCGGAGTCGAGCGCGATCACCTTGAGGATGTCGTTCGAGCGCTTCTGCACGATCACGCCGTTGCGCCGGACTTCCTCGGGCAGGCGGGCTTCGGCGGCCTTGACCCGGTTGTTGACGTTGACCGCCGCGGTATCGACGTCGGTGCCGACGTCGAAGGTGGCGGTGATGGCGACGCTGCCGTTGGCCGACGCCGAGGAAGTGAAGTAGGCGAGGTTCTCGACCCCGTTCAACTGTTCCTCGATCGGTGCGGCGACGGTGCGGGCCAGGGTTTCGGCCGAGGCGCCGGGATAGGTGGCGGTGATCATCACTGTCGGCGGGGCGATCTGCGGGTACTGGGCAATCGGCAGTACCTGCGCGGCGACCAGGCCGGCAATGACGATGATGATCGAGATGACCGACGCGAAGATCGGTCGGTTGATGAAGAATTTAGACATGTTTGCCCCTTACTCGGCCTTGGCCGTTGCGGCAGGTGCGGCGCCGGCCGGCTTGCCCGGGGCGGCCGGCGGATGCGGCGCGACCGGGGCGCCGGGGCGCAGTTTCATGAGGTTGTCGACGATGACCTTGTCGCCCGGCTGCAGTCCGCCGAGCACCACCCAGTCCTTGCCGTACCATTCACCGGTCTTGATCGGGCGCGGGGCGACCTTGTTCTCGGCGTCGGCGGTCATCACCAGGTTACCCTGTTCGCTCTGGATCACCGCCGTCTGCGGGATCAGGAAAACGCCGTCGCGTTCGCCGGTGAGCAGGCGTACACGGACGAACTGGCCGGGCAGCAGTTGCTGTTCCGGGTTGGCAAATTCGGCGCGCAACGCCTGGGTGCCGAGGGTCGTGTCGAGATTGGCGGCAACGAAGTTGAGTTTGCCCGGCTGACCATAAACCTGACCGTTGGCCAGGATCAGCTCGACGCCGCGCACGTCTTCGTCGCGGACCCGGCCGGCCGGCAGTTTGGCCAGATCGCTCTCGCCCAGCGAGAAGCTGACCCACATCGGGTTGGTCTGGTAGATCGAGGTCAGCAGGCTGTCGCTGCCGGTATTCACCAGATTGCCCTCGGAACGCACGGCGCGCCCGCTGGTGCCGGCGACCGGCGCGGTCACGGTGGTCCACGACAGGTTGAGTTCGGCCTGGCGCAGCGCGGCCTGGGCCATCGCATCGGCCGAGACGGCGTCGTCGTAATCCTTCTGGCTGATTGCCCGGGCTTCGGCCAGGCCTTTCAGGCGTTGTTTCTCGCGCGCCGTCTGGTCGGCGCGGGCGCGGGCTTCGGCCAGGGCGATCTCGAACGGTGCCCGGTCAATCTGGAACAGCGGCTGGCCGGCCTTGACCACCTCGCCTTCTTGATAAAGGCGGCGGATCAGGATGCCGCCGACCCGGGCGCGGACTTCGGTCTCGCGCGCGCCTTCGGTCTGTGCCATGACCTCGATCGAGGTCGGTACGGTACGCGGCTGCATTTCCAGGACGGTGACCGGCATCGGCCCCATCTGCGGGCCGGCAGCCCCTTGTTGATCGGAACAGGCGGCGAGGCCGAGGGTACAGATGGCCAAGGCAAGCAAGGTGGGCTTCAGCGTTTTCATGAGTTGGGGCTCCGGGAAATTTTTGCGTTATTATATACAGACACGAATGTATGTAAAACATTTCGTTTTATCGGGCAGGCGATTTACCATGGCGTCCGCCCGGGGAAAGCAGCAGGCAACAGGAGAAGGAAATGGTCAGGAAAACCAAGGAAGAAGCCGAGCGGACGCGTCAGGAGATCATCGATGCTGCCCGACGCGTATTTCACGCGTGTGGCGTCAGTCGTTCCTCGCTTGACCGCATCGCCCGTGAGGCCGGTGTCACCCGCGGTGCGGTTTACTGGCACTTCAAGGACAAGGCCGAGCTGTTTTTTGCAATGCGCGACGCCATGTTCGCGCCGATGATCGGCAGTACCGATGCCATCCTTTACGATCCTGCGCTACACAATCCGCTGGATGCCATCGAGGGTTCGATCCGCCAGTTTTTCCGGGTGCTGGTGGAGAATGCCGAGTTTCGCGAGGTTTTCGAGATCATGATCTCGCGCTGTGAATATGTCGATGAATTCGCCAGCATCGAACAGGAAGTCGGTCGGCCGGCGCAGGAATTCCTCGACAAGATCCTGCGCATGTACCGGCTGGCGGCCGAGAAGGGTTATCTTCGGGCCGGGCTTGATCCGGATGTGGTTGCCCGCGATACCTGGGCCTTCACCAGCGGCCTGCTCCACCTGTTGCTCGGCTGCCGCCGGGGAAGTGGTATGGAATCCGAGATTGCCGGCATGGTTTCGGCGCATATGGCCCTGCGGCGGCGGGTGCCCTGAACGCCTGATTCCCCTTGTGCCGGGGATATTGCGGTAGCAGGAGATTCGATGATCTGATACCGTTGCCGGCAGGGGGGGGTATCTTGGACAAGGCACAGGTTTTCTCGGCAATAGCTGCGCAGATCAGCGAGCACGGTGTGGTCTTCCCGACCAGCGTCCGGCTGGCGTTGCGCATCCGCGACATGCTGGCCGATCCCGATTGTCACATCGACGCCGTCGCCAAACTGGTGCAGGCCGAGCCGGTGTTGTCGGCGCGCATCGTCGCACTGGCCAATTCGGTGGCCTACAACCCCTACGGGCGGGAAATCGACGATCTGCGCTCGGCCATTGCCAGGATCGGGCTGGCCACGGTGCGCACCCTGGCCATGGCAGTCGTCGCGCGGCAGATGGCCGGGAATTCGATACCGGCGGACGCCAGCGCACTGGCGGAGAAACTGTGGGCGCACAGTGCCCATGTGGCGGCGCTGGCGCGGGTGCTGGCCCGCCGGGTTACCCGGCTCGATCCGGAGGCGGCGATGTTCGCCGGTATCGTCCATGAAGTCGCGGGGTTTTACCTGCTTTCGCGCAGCCAGGATTACCCCGGTATCCTCGGCGACGATTTTGCCGAATGGATCGAAAGCGGCGAGCGCACGATCGGCGAGCCGCTGCTGCGGGTGCTGAATGTTCCGGAGAACATCAGGGCGGCGGTCGACACCTATTGGGATGGTTATCTGGGGATGCCGCCGGCGACCCTTGGCGACACGCTGCTGCTGGCCGAGGAATTGTGTCCGGTCCCGTCGCCGCTGCATGTCCGGGTCGATGGTGGTTCACCATCCCGCGGGAGTGCCGAAATCGAGTTGCTGATCGGCGAGGAATTGCTCACCGAAATTCTCGAAGAGTCCCGGCGGGAGGTCGATTCACTCTCCGATGCCTTGCGTTTTTGAGAGCTTTCCGGCAAAGCTGAAATTGTTATGAATAACCTGCTGGATATTGCGGTTTTTGTGGTTTGTAATAATTAATTTTGCTTGTACCATAAGTTCGTCGTTCTCCGGGCGGCATCAAGAACAGCCCAGCAACCCCAATAAGAGTCTGCACGCAATGAAAACAATATTCCTAGTCGATGATTCAGCCACCATCCTGCTCAGCATTTCGAACATTCTCGGCAAGGCGGGTTACGCCACCGAGAAGGCCGGAAGCGGTGAAGAGGCGTTGAAGAAATTCCAGGCCGGCGTCAAGGTCGACCTGCTGATCACCGATCTGAACATGCCCGGCATCAACGGGATCGAGTTGATCAAGGAAGTGCGCAAGCTGCCGGCTTACAAGTTCATTCCCATCCTGTTCCTGACCACCGAGTCGCAACAGTCGCGCAAGCTGGAGGCCAAGGCGGCCGGTGCGTCGGGCTGGATCGTCAAGCCCGCGACCGCGGACGAACTGCTGAATACCATCAAGCTGGTCCTGCGCTGAGGTCATTGACATGCCGATCGATAACCTGAAACGTCGGGGCTTGATCGTTGCGCTCCTGGTGGCGGCAGTTGCCTTCGTCGTGGTCTACCTGCTCAACGAATGGTTTCACGAGATCTTGCTGCCCGGCCTGGGATTCAGCAATCCGCTGGGCGATGCCGTTGGTTCTGTCTTCCTGGTGCTGGCGGCTTACCTGGCGCAACGCCTGGTCTCCCTGGCGGTGTACCGCGATGCGATGCTGGGGATGACGACGCAGCAGGAGGAAATCGTCGGCAAGATCAGCAATGTCGAGACGGTCAGCGAGGAGGTTGCCCGGGAGTTGGCCGGCGTGCGCAATTTCAACGAAGTGTTGCGCAGGCAGCTGGACGGGATTGTTGCCGCCACCGAAAAAGCCGCTTACGACATTACGGAACGCCTGCAGGCCATCGATTCGGTAGTGACCACTCTGGATAATTTCGTCGCGGAAACGGCCAGGACATCGAGCGAACTGGCGAACAGCTCGGAGGAGGATATCCAGGGCAATCGTGCGCTGATCGAAAAAATGGATTCCTACATCCGCAAGCGGATCGAGGAAGCGCAACTCGATCAGCAGCGCATCGAGCAGATCGTGAATGAGGCCCAAGGCCTGGGTACGCTGGTCCGGCTGGTCAAGGATATTTCCAGCCAGACCAATCTGCTGGCGCTCAACGCGGCCATCGAAGCCGCTCGGGCCGGCGAAGCCGGGCGGGGTTTTGCCGTGGTTGCCGACGAGGTACGCAAGCTGTCGACCGAGACCGATGTCGCGGTCAACAAGATCAACGAGGGGATCAACGGGGTTGCCAGCTCGATCCGCACCCAGTTCCAGGACAAGCTTGCGCATTCCAGCGTGGAAGGCGAGCGTGCGGCCCTGACCGAATTTGCCGCCCAGCTCGGCAGTCTGGGCGAGGGTTACCAGACCCTGCTCGATCATGACCTCAACGTGTTGCGTACGGTCCGCGAAGCCAGCGGCGAACTGGCCCGGATGTTCATGGATGTGCTGGCCTGCGTCCAGTTCCAGGACATCACCCGCCAGCAGATCGAAATCGTCTCCAATGCCTTGCGCAAGCTCGACGAGCATGCCGACACCCTGGCCCGGCGCATTCGCGACGCCGAAGGCGAAACCTTCGAATATGTGCCGCTGGCCGAGCACCTCGACGACTTGTACGGCAAGTACGTCATGGATGCACAGCGGATCAGTCATCAGGAAGCCTTGCACCAGTCACCCAGCGTGAATGCCAAGGCATCCGGCGGGTCGGCAAAGATCGAACTGTTCTGACGGAGGTTGTATGGGGAGCAATAACCGCCTGGTCATTGTCGAGGACATGACCATCTACAACGCGCTCGACCAGAAGAACCAGCTGGTGGCTGCCTTGGATGCCGCCGACGGCCTGGAGCTGGATCTTTCCCAGGTTGCCGAAATCGATTCGGCCGGATTGCAGTTGCTGATCCTGGCCAAGCGCGAAGCGGCGCGACTGGACAAGCAGATGTCCATCGTCGCGCACAGCCCGGTGGTGCGCCAGACACTCGATTTCTGCAATCTCGCCGCTTTTTTCGGTGATCCGGTCGTCATTACCGCACATGAGCAGCATTAAGGAGCAGATTCGTGGATGAACTGACCAGCGTATTCATTCAGGAAGGTCGGGAGCAGTTGCAGGCCATGGAAAGCGGGCTGCTTGAACTGGAACAGCAACCCGACAACCAGGACAACATCAACGGCATCTTCCGGGCCGCGCATACCGTCAAGGGCGCTTCGGGGGTCATCGAGTGCCACTTCATCGAAGGCTTCATGCACAAGGTGGAGAACGTGCTCGACCGCCTGCGTAACAGCGATATCCAGGTTTCCAGCGACCTGACCGGTTTGCTGCTGCGCTGTTGCGACCATCTCGGGCGCCTGATGGATGTGCTTGAGTCAGGGGCGGCGGAACCCGAGGCCGAGATCAAGGCTGCCGGCGACGCCCTGCTCGAGGAACTGGTTGCCTACACGACACCGGCTGCACCGGTTTCCGGCGGCAGCGTGGTCGAGGCGCAGGCCGATGTCGAGGCTTCCGGCGGCGGCGTGGTCAATACCGACAGCTGGCACATTTCCGTACGCTTTGGCCCGCACATGATGCGTGGCGGTATGGACCCCCTGTCCTTCATCCGCTTCCTGGCTTCGCTGGGCGAGATCATCGCGCTCGAAACCATTCCCGATGCCATGCCCGAAGCTGCCGAGATGGACCCGGAGTCGTGCTACCTGGGCTTCGAGATCCGCTTGCAGACCCGCGCTTCCAAGGCCGAGATCGAGCAGGTCTTCGATTTCTGCCGCGATGACTGCGAATTGCGCATCCTGCCGCCGAACAGCAAGTTGTCCGAGTACCTGAAGCTGATCAAGGAACTGCCCGAAGACGACATGCGTCTGGGCGAGATGCTGCTGCGTTGCGGCGCCCTGACCCAGGCCGAACTCGATGAGGCCCTCAGTTCCCAGCAGCGCGGCCGCCTGCCCGATCCGGCGGGGGACAGCGAGGCCGAGGCACTGCCGATCGGCGAAATCCTGGTGGACCAGAAAGTGGTGCAGAAGGAAGTGGTCGAGGCGGCGGTCAGCAAGCAGACCCAGGTTTCCGAGAAAAAGGCGGTCGAAGCCCGCCTGATCAGGGTGCAGGCGGACAAGCTCGATCAGTTGATCGATCTGGTCGGCGAACTGGTGATTGCCGGTGCGTCGGCCAATTTGCTGGCGCAGCGCAGCGGCCAGAGCGAGCTGGTCGAATCGACATCGATCCTGTCGCGCCTGGTCGAGAACATTCGCGATTCGGCGCTGCAGTTGCGCATGGTCCAGATCGGCGAGACTTTCAACCGCTTCAACCGCGTCGTCCGCGACGCCTCGCGCGAACTGGGCAAGGAAATCGATCTGGTCATCACCGGCGCCGAAACCGAGCTCGACAAGTCGGTCGTCGAGAAGATCGGCGATCCGTTGATGCACCTGGTGCGCAATTCCATGGACCATGGGATCGAGAAACCGGATGTGCGCGAGGCCCGGGGCAAATCGCGCCACGGTCGTCTTGAACTCAACGCCTATCACGATTCGGGCAGCATCGTGATCGAGGTGGTCGACGACGGCGGTGGCCTGCCACGCGAAAAAATCCTGCAGAAAGCCATCGACAAGGGCCTGGTCCAACCAACCCAGCAACTGAGCGATCAGGAAATCATCAACCTGATCTGGGAGCCGGGATTCTCGACCGCCGAGCAGGTGACCAACATTTCCGGCCGCGGTGTCGGCATGGATGTGGTGCGCCGCAATATCCAGAGCCTGCGCGGCAGTTGCGAAGTGAGTTCGACCGAAGGCGTCGGGACGACCTTCACCATCCGCCTGCCGCTGACGCTGGCAATCATCGACGGCTTCCTGGTCGGCGTCGGCAAGTCCGCCTACGTCATTCCGCTGGACATGGTCATCGAGTGTATCGAACTCACGGACATGTCGGCGGATCGCGATTTCCTCAACCTGCGCGGCGAGGTTCTGCCCTTCGTCCGTCTGCGCGACATGTTCGAGATCGGCGGCGACCGGCCGGCGCGCGAGAACATCGTTGTCGTCCAGTTTGCCGGCCAGAAGGCGGGAATCGTCGTCGATCAGTTGATGGGCGAGTTCCAGACCGTGATCAAACCCTTGTCCACCATCTTCCGCCACCTGCGCGGGATCGGCGGGTCGACCATCCTGGGGACCGGGGAAGTTGCCCTGATCCTCGATGTCCAGGCCCTGGTACAGCGCAACGTGCGTCAGGAAGAGCGCGACATGAATGCCAATAGTGCCTTGCCCCGCTCGACAGCGGCCAATTAACCCCTTCAGTTTTCGTCTGCTTCGATTCAGGAGTTCTTCATGTTGAACAATCTAAAAATCGGTATCCGGCTCGGGATCGGCTTCACGGTCACCCTGGTCTTGTTGATCGCCATCGCGGTGATCGGCTATAGCCGTCTCGTTGCGCTCGAGATGCAGGTCCAGGACCTGGTCCAGGACAAATATCCGAAAACGGTCCAGGCCAACGATGTCATCGATGCCCTCAACGTGGTCGCCCGGGTCATCCGCAATGCTGCGCTGGCCAATTCCAAGGAAGATGCCGCCCGCGAACTCGACCGGATTCCGGAGCAGAGCAAGATCATCACGGAGCGACTCGAACAGCTCGACAAGACCGTGACCAGCGAAAAAGGGCGGGAAATCCTGAAGACCGTCGCGGCAGTGCGCGCTGCCTATGTCGTTGAATTGCAGAAGGCGTCAGCCTTCTTCCGCGAAGGTCGCCGTGAGGAAGGCGTCGCGGTCCTGACCAGCACCATGCGCAAGGCGCAGGCGGACTACATCGGCGCCCTGCAGGAAATGATCAAATACCAGTCGAACATGGTCGAACAGACCGGTCGCGAGGCAACCGAACTGGCGCAGAGCGCGGAAAACCTGATGCTGACGCTGGCGGTCATCGCGGCGTTGCTGACCGCGATCTTCGGTTTCGTCATCACGCGCAGCATCACCCGTCCGGTCGGCGAAGCGGTGATCATTGCCGACAAGATCGCCGCCGGCGATCTGTCGATGAAGATCGACGCCAGCGCCAAGGACGAGGTCGGCCAGGTGCTGCGTTCGCTGGACAAGGCGGTGACCGCCGTGCGCAACATGAGCAGCGAAGCCGGTCGTCTGGCCCAGGCGGCTGTCGATGGCAAGCTGGCAACGCGCGCCGATGCCAGCCAGTATCAGGGCGAATATCAAAGGATCGTGATCGGCGTGAACAACACGCTCGATGCGGTGATCGGCCCGCTCAACGTGGCGGCCAAGTATGTCGACGATATTTCCCGCGGTGCGATTCCGGCCAAGATCACCGACAGCTACAACGGTGACTTCAATGTCATCAAGAACAACCTGAATACCTGTATCGATGCCATCAATGCCCTGGTGGCCGATGCGGCGATGCTGTCGCAGGCTGCGGTTGAGGGCAAGCTGTCCACGCGTGCCGATGCCAGCCGGCATCAGGGCGATTTCCAGCGCGTGGTGAAGGGCGTGAACGACACCCTGGATTCGGTCATCGGGCCGCTCAACGTTGCCGCGAATTACGTGGACCGCATCTCCAAGGGCGATATCCCGGAGCGCATCACCGACTCGTACAACGGCGATTTCAACACCATCAAGAACAACCTGAACACCTGCATCGAGGCGGTCAACAAGCTGGTGGCCGACGCCAACATGCTGTCGGCGGCAGCCGTCGCCGGCAAGCTGGAAACCCGTGCCGACGCCAGCCAGCACGAGGGCGATTTCCGCAAGATCGTCCAGGGTGTCAACGACACGCTGGATGCCGTGGTTTCGCCGATCCAGGACGTGCAGCGCGTGATGGCGGCGATGGAGCAGGGCGACATGACGCAGACGATCACCAAGTCGTATCAGGGTGACTTCGCCACGCTGAAGGACGCGCTCAACAACACCATTGTTCGTCTGTCCGAAACCATCGGTCAGATCATCACCGCGGCCGATGCACTGTCCAACGCCTCGGGCCAGGTCTCGGCAACGGCGCAATCGCTGTCCCAGTCGTCGTCGGAGCAGGCGGCGTCGGTCGAGGAAACGACGGCCTCGCTGGAGCAGATGACGGCCTCGGTCAACCAGAACACGGAAAACGCCAAGGTCACCGACAACATGGCGACCAAGTCGGCCAAGGAAGCCGTCGAGGGCGGCGACGCGGTGGGCAAGACGGTCGATGCGATGAAGTCGATTGCCGACAAGATCGGCATCATCGACGACATCGCCTACCAGACCAACCTGCTGGCGCTCAACGCGGCCATCGAAGCAGCGCGTGCCGGCGACCACGGCAAGGGCTTCGCCGTGGTCGCGGCCGAGGTGCGCAAGCTCGCCGAGCGCAGCCAGGTGGCCGCTCAGGAAATCGGCGGCGTGGCCAGCAACAGCGTGCACCTGGCCGAACAGGCCGGCGCCCTGCTCGACCAGATCGTGCCGAACATCCAGAAAACCTCCGACCTGGTGCAGGAGATCACCGCCGCCTCGCAGGAGCAGAGCACCGGCGCCGGGCAGATCAACATCGCCATGGGTCAGATGAACCAGATCACCCAGCAGAACGCCTCGGCCTCCGAGGAGCTGGCCGCCACCGCCGAGGAAATGAACGCCCAGGCCAGCCAGCTGCAGGAGCTGATCAGCTACTTCCGTCTGGGCACCGCCAGCCCCGCCAAGGCATTGGCACCACGGCGCGAGGAGCGCAGCCCGAGCAACGTGCGTGAACTGCGCCGCAACAGCGAACGCAAGGTGTCTGCGGCACCGGCCGATGAAGGCCAGTTCGTCAACTTCAACTGAGGGCAGCGGCATGAATGGTCTATCCGCCAGCCATCAGGTGGCCCCACCGGACAGCGTGCAGCACCTGTCGTTTCGCGTGCGTGACGCGCGCTATGCCCTGCCCATCGAGCTGGTGCGGGAAATCATCGAGTATGGCCAGGTGACCACGGTGCCGATGATGCCGGGCTTCATCCACGGCGTGATCAACCTGCGCGGCAACGTGGTACCGGTGCTGGATCTGGCGGCGCGCTTCGGCTTCGAGCTGACCCAGGCCGGCAAACGCACCTGCATCGTGATCATCGAGCTGAACCTGGACGAGCAGCAGCAACGCATCGGCCTGGTGGTCGATGCGGTGGACGCAGTGCTCGACATCGAGCCCGGCGAGGTCGAACAGGCGCCGCCGTTCGGCGCCGGCATTCGCACCGACTTCATCGCCGGCATGGCTCGCGACAACGGTGGCTTCACCATCATCATCGACGTGCGCCGGGTGCTCTCGCTCGACGATATCCGCCAGTTGAGCCTTGCGCAGCAGGCCAGTTGATGCCCAGCGGTCACCTGCCCAGACTCAACGATCAAGACTTCCGCTTCCTCCAGCGCCTGATGCTGGAGGAATCGGGCATCCGCATGGCCGAACAGAAACGCACCCTGGTCGCAGGGCGCCTGATGGGGCGCCTGCGCTCACTGCAGCTGCAGGACTACAGCCAGTATCTGCAACTGCTCAACCGGCCGGAGTCGGTGGACGAGCGGCGCACGGTGATCGACCTGCTGACCACCAACGAGACCTACTTCTTCCGCGAGCCGCAGCACTTCACCGTACTCGGCGAATGGGTAGCCAGTCAGCGCCGCCCTCTGCACCTGTGGAGCGCGGCCAGCTCCTCCGGAGAAGAGGCCTTCAGCATGGCGATGACCGTGGCCGAACACGCCCGCACCCAGGACTGGTCGGTATTCGCCAGCGACATCAGCCGCCGCGTGCTGGAGCGTGCGCGCAGCGCCACCTATTCCATCGACCAGGCCGGGCAGTTCCCTGCCGGCTGGCTCAAGCGTCACTGCCTGCGCGGCGTGGAGGAAAGCGAGGGGTTGCTGCGCATCAGCCAGCCGCTGCGTCACCGGGTGACCTTCGCCGAAGTCAACCTGATGCGCCCGCTGCCGCAGGGCATCGGCCCGTTCGACGTGATCTTCCTGCGCAACGTGCTGATCTACTTCGCTGCCGAGCAGAAGCGCGAGATCGTCAACCGCCTGCTCGAGCGCCTGCGCCCGGGCGGCCTGCTGTTCATCGGCCATGCCGAAAGCCTGCACGGTTTCGGCCTGCCGCTGCGTACCCTGCGCCCGTCGGTCTTCGAGCGCCAATGACGTCACTGCCTGGAGTGCCACCATGCCCAGCGCCGCACAGATCAAGGTCTTCATCGTCGACGACTCGGCATTGGTACGCCAGGTACTGACCACCTGCCTGGACAGCCATCCGGGTATCCAGGTGATCGGCCAGGCCGCCGACCCGCTGTTCGCCCTGGAAAAGATGCACAAGCAATGGCCAGACGTGCTGGTGCTGGACGTGGAAATGCCGCGCATGGACGGCATCACCTTCCTGCGCAAGATCATGGCCGAACGGCCGACGCCGGCGATCATCTGCTCCACTCTCACCGAGGCCGGCGCCGCAGTGACCCTGGATGCGCTGGCCGCCGGCGCCGTGGGCGTGTTCACCAAGGCCAGGCTGGGCCTGCGCGAAAGCCTGCAGCAGATGTCCGGCGACCTGATCCGGCAGATCGAGGTCGCCGCCCGCAGCCAGCCGCGCGCGATGCCGCGCAAGACGGTCGAAGCACCGCCCGCTGTGGCAGTCAGGAGCGAACGCGCAGCGGCCGCTCACCTGACCACCACCGACCGCGTAGTGGCGCTGGGCACGTCCACCGGCGGCACCCAGGCCCTGGAGGTGGTGCTGCGCCAGCTACCGGTGGACTGCCCCGGTATCGT